>JAAYTC010000149.1 GCA_012518155.1 Bacteroidales bacterium
CGGATCATTAGCCGGTTCTCTTTCGAGGAAAACATGATTTCTTTAGCCAGCACCACGCCACCCACCCGGTAGATGGTCTTGGGTACACTGTCGCTGTTAAACTCACGAATATATTTATGGCCTTTGGGGCTATAGTTGTCCCCGGCATAGCGGTGTATGCCCAAGTTAAATTCTGCTCCCCGCTGTATCACAGTTTCATCGAACGAAGAGAGGATAAGGTGATTTTCATCATCCAAGTAGGGCACGGGCATCACCAATAGTCCTTGATACTTGGTGGTGTTGCAGCCCGATATCGATGTGTTCTGATAAGCCCCTCTTCGGTTAGTTCTCAATACGTTCCGGTATAAAGAATACTCAAGATTGATCATCAGGTCTTTGTCGAATTTCAGATAATTCATTGCCGGTAAATTAGAGGGTTTTAGCGGCCAGTTTCATGACGTGATTCAAGCAAGCCTGTGCCCCGTTGTCTGGCTCGTATATAATACTTCCGAAAGATAAACAATAAGAAATTATCCCACAAACAAAAAAATGATTAATTTTAGACCTCTCCTTGTTTTCGAGTAAAGTCCTCGATGCTATAATGGGTCCGAGACGACTTCTCGGGTGAGCTTAACGAGGGGGAATAAAAACCGATAAAAACAATATGAATTCTCGTCCCGATCATACATTTGAGCGGAAACGCGTATGGCTTGCTTTATTACCCTCGCTCGTGTGGGTTATTTTGGTATGGCTCGCTTTCGTGGTAGATAAAGCACAGCTATTTGAAGGACGCTTCTCTCAATGGGGGATCATGCCCAGGGAATGGGGCGGCTTGAAGGGGGTATTGTTTTCGCCCTTTATTCATTCGTCGCTTTCGCACGTGTGGTCGAACACGTTGCCACTTTTCATTCTGACCTGGTTTCTTTTTTACTTTTACAGCAAGATTGCCTTTCGTGCGTTTTTTTACTTATGGATAATGAGCGGATTGATTACGTGGGCAATAGGCCGAGGCGCACATCACGTGGGGGCAAGCGGGTTGGTATTTGCCTTGCTGTTTTTTCTTTTCTTTAGTGGCTTGGTACGTCGCTATATTCCATTGGTAGCCGTTTCGCTCGTGGTGGCATTTATTTATGGCAGCACGGTTTGGAGCATCTTTCCCATTACTGAATGGGTAGACGCTGCCATCTCGTGGGAAGGGCACCTGTCCGGTGCTCTTAGCGGGCTTATTTTTGCAATAGTATTTCGAAACGAAGGGCCACAAAAGCCGGTTACGGTCTGGGAAGAGGATGAGGATGACGATAAGTATGATGATGACGACGACGATGACGATCATGCCACTTCCGACGATTCTTCCCGCCTCCAGTGGCCGGGAAGGCCCATTTGAGAAAAGGTGCGATCTTACAAATTAAACAGTTAACGCGTTAATTTCGTGAATAAATCCCTGAAAATAGCATCCCTGTTTAATGATGTAGCCATTCGTATAAAATGGCGAGACCTGTCTCTACTGTAAGTTATTTGATCGGTTAAAATAGGGCTATGCACCAAGTCCGTTGGAACCCAGGAGGAGTTAATTAACCACGCAATGGGCACGACATCCCATATCTCTTTCGACCATGCATCAAGATTTTGTTCGTTGTACCCGGCAACTATCTCATACAAATAGTTGGATAACGGGTTTTTATCCTTCAAGTAATGCCTCAGCTCAGGGAGGGTAGTGTGAAAATGCGATACAACCGGTCGACAAGGCGTGATTATCAACGGCACCCCTGAATTCAAAACTACCTGGGCAGCCAGCACGTCCTGCATCAAGTTGAATTCTCTCTGCGTGTGCCAGTCAAGTCCATTACCTCCCAGCCAAATCACTACAATGTTATTTATAATTTCTGGCTCAATGAGGATTGCCGATGCAATATTTGTAATGCATCCGATGGGAACTACGTAAAGGGGGTCGTCGGGCGAACTCGCTAGTGCTCTTGAAACTAAATCGAGCGCGGCTTCACTCCGAATGGGTTGTGTGATGTCTTGCAAATAGGTGGATGATCCCCGGTACACGAAATCGTCCACGGGTACATTCATGAATGCCAGCAGACGTAAGATTTCCTGATAACTCTTTTCCATTCCATCCGCGGGACCTTCAGATCGAGAATTGTGAAAAGGAGCCGCGTAAATAGCTTCCATTTCAATTTTATCCGGCGAAAGCAGCGCGTAAGCTAATGCAAATTGATCGTCAACTTCATTATAGGTATCGGTATCTAAGACCATCCGAATTTTCTCTTTCGGTGGATTCAGTCGATCAATTCGCTCTATTTCATTGATGTGTGGAAAATCTTGACAAAAAGAGATCGTGTAAATCGATAAAAACGTGAAGAGTATGATGTTTTTTTTCATATACAATTTTTTGTTCAATTGCTTCCGGCGGCAACAATTAGTGATAATCCGAGGATGAATAAAATGAACATGAATGTGAGCATGTAATTCACTGTTTTCGGGGAGCCTTTAAATTCTTTCCAGATAAATACACCCCACAAGGCGGCGATCATGGGAGCACCTTGCCCCAGCGCGTACGAGATAGCCGGACCCGCTTTTCCTGCAGCAATGTAGCTTAAGGCGGTACCTACCCCCCAGATGATACCCCCGAGGACACCCACCAAATGAGTTCTGGAATTTCCCTTGAAGTATTGGGAATAGGTTACCGGTTCACCAACAAATGGTTTTTTCATGGCAACTGTA
>JAAYTC010000150.1 GCA_012518155.1 Bacteroidales bacterium
ATTGGCACATTGAGTCCATTAGCATTTTATCACATTGACAAATTAGCACATTAAAAATATGGCATTTAGAAAAGACACTAAAATAAAGAGTAACTTTTCAAAAATTACTATTGGGTTGGCCTCTCCGGAACAGATCCTTGAGAACTCGTTCGGTGAAGTGCTGAAGCCCGAGACCATTAACTACCGCACCTATAAGCCGGAGCGCGATGGCCTTTTCTGCGAACGCATCTTCGGCCCGGTAAAAGACTACGAATGTCACTGTGGCAAATACAAACGTATTCGTTACAAGGGTATCGTGTGCGACCGTTGCGGGGTGGAGGTAACCGAAAAAAAAGTACGTCGCGAACGTACCGGGCACATTCACCTGGTGGTTCCCGTGGCGCACATTTGGTATTTCAGGTCGCTGCCCAATAAAATCGGGTATCTTCTTGGAATTCCAACAAAAAAACTGGACTCTATTATCTACTACGAAAGGTATGTAGTAATTCAGCCCGGGGCACTTGAGGAACAAGTAGCAGAAAAGGACCTTCTTACAGAGGATGAATACTTGGAATACCTGGATTCACTTCCTAAAGAGAATCAGATGCTCGAAGATAGCGATCCTAACAAGTTTATCGCGAGAATGGGAGCCGAAGCTATCCTCGACCTGCTCGAACGCATGAACTTAGACAAGCTAGCTAACCAACTTCGTCACAAGGCTAACACCGATACCTCTCAGCAACGGAGGAACGAAGCGTTGAAGCAGCTGCAGGTTGTTGAGGCGTTCCGCGGGTCTAAAAGCATCAATAAGCCCGAGTGGATGATCATGAAGGTAGTCCCGGTTATCCCACCCGACCTGCGACCGCTGGTTCCGCTGGATGGGGGACGCTTTGCCACCTCTGACCTAAATGATCTTTATCGTCGCGTGATTATTCGTAATAACCGGTTGAAGCGGCTAATTGATATCAAGGCACCCGACGTGATCCTGCGTAACGAAAAGCGGATGCTACAGGAAGCCGTCGACTCGCTGTTTGACAACTCGCGTAAATCGAGTGCCATTAAGACCGAATCGAACCGTCCACTGAAATCCCTCTCCGACAGTCTGAAAGGGAAACAAGGACGTTTCCGTCAAAACCTGCTCGGGAAACGAGTGGACTACTCGGCACGTTCGGTGATCGTGGTGGGGCCTGAATTAAAAATGCATGAATGCGGAGTGCCCAAAGACATGGCAGCCGAACTATATAAACCGTTTATCATCCGTAAACTTATCGAGCGAGGCATCGTGAAAACGGTGAAATCGGCCAAAAAGATTGTCGACCGTAAAGAGCCGGTGGTCTACGATATCTTGGAGTACGTGATGAAAGGGCACCCGGTGCTGCTAAACCGCGCCCCAACCCTCCACCGGCTGGGAATTCAAGCGTTCCAGCCAAAGCTGATTGAAGGAAGGGCTATTCAACTCCATCCGTTGGCATGCACGGCGTTTAATGCTGACTTCGATGGCGACCAGATGGCAGTGCACTTGCCATTGGGTAACGAAGCTATCTTAGAAGCTCAACTGTTGATGCTTGCATCACACAATATCTTGAACCCCGCGAACGGAGCACCCATCACCGTACCTTCGCAAGACATGGTGCTTGGGCTTTACTACATCACTAAAATCCGCCCCGGGGCCAAAGGAGAAGGAATGACTTTCTACGGCGAGGAGGAAGCGATCATCGCCTATAACGAGGGCGCGGTGGATATCCACGCGCTGGTGAAAGTGATCGTTGACGACATCGACGAGGAGGGGAACCCCATCCGTAAGATGCACGAGACAACCGTGGGACGTGTAATCACCAACGATGCTATCCCCAAAGAGGTGGGATACGTGAACGAATTACTTTCCAAGAAATCGCTGCGCGACATTATCGGCAAGGTAATCAAGATTTGTGGTGTGGCTCGCACGGCTCAGTACCTCGACGATATCAAAGACCTCGGCTATAACATGGCTTTTAAAGGGGGACTCTCGTTCAACTTGGAAGATGTGATTATACCGAAAGAGAAGGAAGACCTTATTCAGGAGGGATACACGGAAGTTGAGCAGATCATGGACAACTATAACATGGGGTTCATCACTTACAACGAACGGTATAACCAGATTATCGACACGTGGACGCATATTAACTCTAAGCTATCGAATATCTTGATGAAGCAGTTGTCGGAAGACGATCAAGGCTTTAACTCGGTATACATGATGCTCGACTCGGGAGCCCGTGGATCCCGCGAACAAATTCGCCAGCTTTCGGGTATGAGAGGGTTGATGGCCAAACCACAAAAGAGCGGTGCCGAAGGGGCTCAAATTATCGAGAACCCCATTCTTGCTAACTTCAAGGAGGGGCTATCGGTACTGGAGTATTTTATCTCCACGCACGGTGCACGTAAGGGACTTGCCGATACGGCACTGAAAACGGCGGATGCCGGTTACCTCACGCGACGACTAGTGGACGTATCACAAGACGTGATCATCAACGAAGAAGATTGTGGAACGCTTCGCGGATTGACCGCCACTGCCATTAAGAATAATGACGAAGTGATTGCCTCACTCTACGAGAGGATATTGGGCCGCGTATCGGTACACGATGTACAACACCCCCACACGGGAGAAGTTATTATACACTCTGGGGAAGAGATCACGGAAGACATCGCTAAGAAAATCGACGAGTCTCCTATCGAACGAGTGGAAATTCGTTCGGTACTTACCTGTGAATCCTCGCAGGGGGTATGTGCCAAATGCTACGGTCGCAACTTGGCCACGGGGGCAATGGTACAAAAAGGAGAGGCGGTAGGTGTTATTGCTGCACAGTCTATCGGGGAACCGGGAACACAGCTTACCCTGCGTACTTTCCACGTGGGAGGTATTGCCTCCAACATCGCGTCTGAAAGCCGAATTGTTACCAAATACGACGGTATTGTTGAGTTCGACGAGCTGCGCTACGTGGAGACGGTCGACTCTGAAGGAAAACCCTACAAGGTGGTAGTAAGCCGTTTGGTGGAGATGCGCGTGATCGACCCCAACACCAAAATCGTGCTGGTATCGCATAACGTTCCTTATGGCTCGAAACTCTACTTTGACCAAGGCGATAAGGTGAAAAAGGGCGACTTGATTTGTGAATGGGATCCCTTTAACGCCGTGATTGTTTCGGAAGCATCTGGAAAAATCCGGTTCGAAAATTTCACCGAAAACCTCACATATAAGGTGGAGTCTGACGAACAGACCGGCCTGAAAGAGAAGGTGATCATCGAGTCGCGCGACAAAACGAAGGCACCCTCTGCCCATATCGTGGACGGGGATGACAATATCCTGCGAGGTTATACCCTCCCACTTGGATCGCATATCGTGAAGAACGAGGGCGACGAAATCAAGGCAGGAGATACGCTGGTGAAGATTCCGCGAGCAGTTGGCAAATCGGGTGATATCACGGGAGGTCTCCCGCGTGTTACCGAATTGTTCGAGGCTCGTAACCCGTCTAACCCGGCCGTGGTGTCGGAGATAGATGGCGAAGTTTCGTTTGGACGGATCAAGCGAGGCAACCAAGAGATATCTGTCACCTCTAAAACGGGCGAGACCAAGAAGTACATGGTTCCACTATCCAAGCAAATATTGGTACAGGAAAACGACTATATCCGTGCAGGAATGCCCCTGTCAGAAGGTGCGATTACACCTGCTGATATATTGGCCATCATGGGGCCGACCGCCGTTCAGGAATACATCGTGAACGAAGTCCAAGACGTGTACCGTTTGCAGGGAGTGAAAATTAACGACAAGCACTTCGAAGTGATCGTTCGCCAGATGATGCGCAAGGTAGAAGTAGTGGATCCGGGTGATACCCGCTTCCTACAGCAACAACTGGTGGATAAACACGAGATGATGGAAGAAAACGACCGCATCTGGGGCAAGAAGGTGATCATGGACTCCGGTGACTCACAAATATTTGAACCAGGACAGATCGTCACCGTACGCAAGCTTCGCGACGAGAACAGTTCGCTGAAGCGTCGCGACTTGAAAACGGTCGAATCCCGCGACGCGATTCCCGCTACTGCTAACCAGGTGTTACAGGGAATCACGCGTGCCGCTCTTCAAACAACCAGCTTCATGTCGGCCGCCTCGTTCCAGGAAACTACCAAGGTGCTGAACGACGCTGCCATCCATGGCAAGACCGACACGTTGGAAGGATTGAAAGAAAACGTGATCGTAGGCCATCTCATCCCTGCCGGAACCGGGCAGAGAGAGTTTGAGAAGTTGGTGGTTGGTTCTCGCGAAGAATTCGAAAAACTAAGTAGCAACAAACGTTCCAATCTCTTTCAAGAGACAGCCAAAGAAGGGTAATTCCCTCACCATGTCTTAAGAAAAAGACACTCTGGAACATACACATAGTAAAACCCGCGCCGGAATTCCGGCCCGGGTTTTTTATATTTTGCAACATAAGGACAATCTTCTGCAAATAGAAACACACCCGATTCAAATACCATATAAAGAAGCATTTGGAGATGGGCAATATATCTACTCAGAAAATGTGTGGTGGGCCGGGGGTAGCAGGTAATCCGGCCAAAAAAATACCTTTCTCTTCAATTTAAATAAACTCTACATTAAATTAGACACTCAATGAAAGGATTGGTCAGGGCTAGGAGCGATTCCTCGCCCTGACCGCTTTTTCAGACAGGCTTCATATGGAATATCTTAGATACCCAACTTGCCTGCAAGGCAACCACATTACTTTAATATATAAACATTTTTTCATATCTTGCAGAACATTACACGACCAAATGAAAACAGACACTCTTTAAATTTTTTTAAATCATATCCAAAATGAAAAAGTTGGCATTCCTATTTACCTGCCTGATACCATTCGCCGCGGCGGCACAGATAAAGGTGATCGAGAATCCCGATTACCGTATCAAGAACACGGGGTTAGAAACTATCTCCAAAATAGAACTGCACGATACCGTCACAAAAGTGCACATGCATATCTCCTTCCTCCCCGGGTGGTGGATAGAATACTATCCGACCGATTTTATTAAGCCGGTGAATAGCGACGACCGGCTCTTCTTAATTGGAATTGAGAACGAGGAGTTGAACAAACAGCTGTCCACTCCTTCCGGGGAGGCCGACTACGTGCTGCTTTTTCCTCCGCTGGATAAATCGGTCAAGGAGATTCACTACGGTGACATCAAAAACGGACAGGAAGTGATCGCTATCCACAACATATCGCTGGAGAACAGCTTCGATCCGGCACGGTACGAGAAGTCCCGGGAGATCCCTGCTTCCATCCAGAAGCGACTGGAAGAGGAAGTTAAAAAAACGGAGGGAAAAGAGACGGCCGATTTCGATTCGGACAATTTCTTTAGTACGGAACCGGCTCGCCTGGTCGGTTTTATCCGGGGATACTCGAGCGACACCATCAAGGCCTTCACGATGTACCCTCGCGACCTGAGCGGGATGATCTCACCTCTTTCCATGAAACTCTATTCCGACGGATTTTTCGAAGCCGACATTCATATCGAGCACCCCAAAATGCTCTCTTTCTCCCTGTTAAAAGCGGGTGAAGCCAGCTTTTATATCGAACCGGGGCATGTCCTCGCGATGATCTTGGACTGGGAGGATGTTTTGAAGGGCGACCGCTACCGAGACCGGCGGCACCTATTTACCCATACCGAGTTCGCAGGCTCCTTGGCGGAGGTGAATCGGGATCTTTTGAAACGCGCCGTCTTTAAACCCAGTTGGTTCGAAATTGAACACAGGAAGAATAGTATGAGTCCGACCGAACACCGGATAGATATCGAAAATCGGATCAATAACAACTTAGAATCACTCCGGGAAATAGAGGCCGCTCACCCGCTTCATCCCAAAGCAAGAAGGCTGATCGAAAACGAAATTAAAGCGGACGCGCTGTCCGAACTGCTTGATTTCGATATGAACTATCTACGAAGGGAACAGGAAAAAGGGGGGCCGCCCCTTTCGACCGATTACTACGGTCCGCTCCGCGTGCTCCCGGACGATAGGAGCCTGCTGGCGGTATTGTCGTCGGACCGATTGCTTTCGTCCTTGAACAACGCAAGCATCTTTTTCCGGCCGGGGAACGTATATCGCCCCGAGTTCAAGCCGGACGAATCTTTTGGCGATTACCTCGCGGCCGAAGGGAAGGTCGTGTCGGAAGAGTTGACCAAGTTCCTTCCGCTAATCCAAGAAACATTGGAAGCGTCCGACGGCAGGGTAAGCGAAGAGGCGAAGAAAACTTTGAGGGAGAACAACGAGATCATTCAACAAGCGCTTCAAGAGCACATCAACGAGTTTATGGCCTATCAAAGTAAATACACGGAGCAGGACCCGATCGGGAATTACACGATCAACCTGCAAAAAAGGAGCAAGTTATTAACCGACTCCTTGGGTATACACGGTATTTTGAAGGATGTTGCTTTGGTTCATAACCACCTTATGTTGCAAGACGCTTTTAAAGACCTTCCGTCTGACGATGTAAACTTCATGACTGAAAGACTTATAGACCAATTAACCAACCCATACATGAAAAGGCGTGTCTCCGATTAAAATTGGCACGATCATGACAAACAATCCGTGATCAATTATTTATTTTAAGAAATCAATGAAGCGCACTACTGGCCGGTCGACTTTTTCAAGTAGTTGTAGGTAGCCTCTTGGGCGCGTATCGCCGGTGCGTTGTCTGGTTTTTGATCGCGTTTGAACACGTTCTGCAGTTTCTCATCCAGCCATACCGCGCTCTGGTTATCGGCCAGCTGAATCTTAAGGATATCGATGATCTGCCGCTTAAGGTACTCGGTATAGATGGGAAAAGCCACTTCGATACGTCGATGGAGGTTACGTTGCATCCAGTCGGCCGAGGCCAGGTAAACGTTTTCCACGCCCTCGTTAAAGAAATACCACACCCTCGAATGCTCCAGGTAAACATCCACGATACGAGTCACCGTTATGTTCTTACTGAAAGGTTGTCCAGGTATCAAGCAACAGATGCCCCGGATAATCAAGTCGATCTTCACTCCCGCCTCACTCGCACGGTAGAGGGAACGAATCACCCCCTTATCTTCCAAGCTATTCATCTTTAAAATGATATACCCGATTCCGCCATTTTTCACGTGTTCAATCTCTCGATCGATCATCGCGTCGATCGCGGGAAGCATGTTAAATTGCGTGACCAGCAAATGTTGAAACTCATGCATGTAAGGCTTCCCCTCCAATACACGGAACACCTCGTCGATATCTTTGATAAACGCCTTATTGGATGTTAGCAACCCCTTATCGGAGTATATCCTGGCCGTTTTTTCGTTGAAATTGCCGGTACCCAAGTAAGCGTACCCTTTCAACGGATCGTCGGGATCGTTGCTTCGTTTGCGCACGTAAGCCAGCTTGGCATGCACCTTCAACCCGGGCAGGCTATAAATAATTTTCACACCCGCCTGCTGCATCAGTTCCGAGGTAAGCCAATTATTTACCTCATCGAACCTCGCTTTCAATTCCACGAAAACGGTCACCTTTTTGCCGTTCTTGGCCGCGCTGATAAGGCTGTTTATCACGGCGGAATTTTCGGCCACGCGGTACTGGGTTACCTTTATCTCCACTACCTTGGGATCAAAAGCGGCCTGCAACAAGAAGCGCAACAGGTAGTCGAACGACTGGTAGGGGAAGTGAAGGAGCACATCCTGTTTACGTAACACCCGCAGGATGGAGTTGTTCGTTTCCAGCTCCGGCACACGAAGAGGTTGCGGCAGCTTCTGCTTGAGAGAATCTCCCACCGGGTTAGGCAGATCGGCCAAATCGGCCAAGTTCAAATACTTGCCCGAGGGCAACAGCTCCTCCTCTTCAATCTCGTAAGCCTCTTGCAGGTACTCAAGGAAGTAATCGGGCATCTCCTTATCGTATTGAAAGCGGGTAACAGCACCAATCTTCCGTTTGCGTACCTTGCGCAGAATCTTCTCAGCGATATCTTTTTGATCTTCCTCTTCGAGGGAAAAATCAGCATCCCTCGATATCTTGATACTGAAACAATCCACGATATCGTAACCGGGGAACACGCTCTTCATGTTCGCCTTGATCACATCATCAATAAACATTATATAATGGTTCCCTTCCTGCGGGGGCAACTCTATAAAACGGGGTATTTTCGTGAAAGGAATTTTCATCAACGCGTAGGTAAATTCTTTGGGATCCGGTTGCCTCTCCTCCTCCGTCTCTTTCTTTTTTTTCTTTTTCCTCAGGCTGATGGTTTGGTAGATGCGGCCATCCTGAATAAAGGAATGGATATCATCCTTTTGGATAATCATCGGTTGCAGGTAAGGAAACACCTCCTCGTTGAAATATTTCTCCACGTATGCTCGGTGAAATGGCTCCACCTCGTGCGTCTGGTAGAGCACGATGCTGTTCTTCTTCAACTCCGGCAGGATCATATCGTTGAAAATCGCGTGGTACTCCTTCTCCTGCACGGTCACCTCTCTGTTTATCTGGCTGATGGTCTTCAACGCCTCCTCCATCGATTCGTCCCGATTGATACTTTCCAGAAGCGAACTGTGATATCCCGAAACACGTATCTTGTAAAACTCTTCGAGGTTAGAGGAGTAGATAGAGAGAAACTTGATACGCTCGTACACGGGCAAGCGAGGATCTTTGGCCTCCAACAGCACCCGGTAATTGAACGATAGCCAACTGATGTCGCGCTTGAAAAACTTGTAAATGGAGTGATTCATACTGTATGCTTAAACGAGATGGATAAATGCTATGTTTTACACTGTAATCAACGGTTTCCGGCCTTCATTGGTTTAAACAATTTGAATTACGCGATAAAAATAATAACTTTGATCGAATAAAAAAAGGAGTTTGTGTCTTTGGACAGATTCGGGTTGTTATATTCCCTTTATTCAAGTTTTGCATGCACTACAACTACAGCTCAATTTCACTGAAGTTAGATTATTTCTACGCTCAACATAGCTAAAACAAGTTTTATCTCTGTGTTCACTTATCGAAATAATTCGGCTGACAATATTTTATGACCCGTTACAGATTCACTAAAGTTAGACTTTTCCTCGCCATGACATAGTTCAAGCAAGCTTGGCTCTGTTTATTTGGCTTAACGGAAAAGATTCATAGGTTATCTGATAAATAACTTGCTACGCTTCGAACAGCTTATCAGATCGCACCTATTTCATCTAACGGGTACCCCATAAAATATTTGTAGGCCTCATTCTTAGCTGTAGTTGTAGTTGTTGAGCATGCGATACTTAAATCCTTTTTATTCTGCAAGAAATCACGACAAAGATGAAAAAAATAGGACTACTGTCCGATACCCACGGCCACTGGGACGATAAATACGAGACTTATTTCGACACGTGCGACGAAGTATGGCACGCGGGAGATATCGGCTCCCTCGAACTGGCTGCCCGTTTCGAAAAGATGAAGCCTTTCCGGGCAGTCCATGGCAATATCGACGATGGCCCCACCCGCGTTGCTTACCCTGCCACTCTCCGTTTCACACTCGAGGGAGTGGATGTATTGATCACACATATTGGAGGCTACCCGGGACGCTACGATCCTTCCATACGCGCCCGGCTTGCGGCGAACCCTCCGAAACTCTTTATCGCCGGGCACTCTCATATTTTAAAGGTGATGTACGACAAAAAACTGGAATGCCTCCATATGAACCCCGGTGCCGCGGGTAAATATGGCTTCCATAAGGTACGTACCCTCTTGCGCTTTGTCCTGGACAATGGAAATATTAGAGACCTTGAGGTAATCGAAATCAAATAGAAGCAAATCACCGGTAGAAAAAGTAACTGGGGGACAAATAAAATTGTCCCTCCTTAAAACAGCTTTGGAAAAAGAGCCAATAAAACTCC
>JAAYTC010000151.1 GCA_012518155.1 Bacteroidales bacterium
AACGCGAAGTAGGCGATAAGACCTGCTACCACGATCAGCAAGGCAATCAAATACATTTTCCGGTTATTGCTTTTCTTTTTCGACATGTTATTTTTCTTTTTCTGCTAATTGCTCCTGTGTCAGTCGCGCTTCTTTTCGAGCAGCTTTCAGCATTTCACTCACGATAAACATTTGTGCGCCTTCTTCGTATTTATTTCGACTTTCCGATCCGATTTTTCCGTGTTCGAGTTCAATCAGTTCGTCAAATGTCCGTACGTCTTTATATTTTTCCATAATCAGATTATTTTTCTGCTCACTTGACAAAGTTATCTGAGGAGATAGCATTCTCCAAATTTTTGGAGGGTTATTTTTGGTCGGTTACCATTTCTTCTTTATCGGGGTAAGCAGCAAGCAGCATGCAGAAACCGAAAAGTCCGTTCATCATCCTGTATGAATATTGAAATGTATAGGATAATTGACCGCAAGTAATGTTAAACATTTTTCCAGTAATGCATTTGGAAGTATCTCGAATTCTTCGTATTTTTGATATCAATATAAAAAATAAATAGCTGTGAGACAACGAATTTGTATTGATACTTCTGTTGTAGGAGGGGTCTTCGATGTTGAATTTAAAACATGGCTATTCGATGATAGAAATTAGAACCCCCAAAGAATTAATGAAATATGAAGACAGTTGAAAAAGATTTTGATTCTTTAAAAATGAAGAATGAAAACGACCGGTTTTCCCGATATGGGAACTCGGCCATCGACTTATTTTTCAATTACTTCCCAATGTCCAGTCTTGTTGCTTCCGATGCGTTCTAATAAGCCGAGTTTTTTAAGTCTATTTATCGCACGTTGCACCGTTTTTTTATCCCGTTTAATCATTAATGCAATTTCATCATACGTTAAATTTGGCCTGTTTCTTATTATTTCTAATACTGTTTTTTCTGTATTGTTTATAGGGACATTTATAGGGGCATTTATAGGGACATTTTGCTTGTTTGCAAGGTCATTTGGAGATTCAACAAACTCAATGTGCATTTCTCTGTTTTTGAGTGGATGATTCTCTTTAAGCAATAAGTTTGAAAGAAAACGTATCAAAAACTTTTCTGTTTTATGAATGCCTTTGGATAAATTTTCGTAGTTGGCTCGTACAAGCGCGTTACGGAAATACCAAGAGTTTTCGGCAAACAGGTCGTTGTTTACTTCCTTAAATCCCAATTTTCGCAGGTACTTGATTAAGAAGACGGCTGTCGTCCGGGTATTTCCTTCTCCAAAAACGTGGATTTGCCACAAGTAGGAAATAAATCGCGCGATGTGTTCAATGATTTCTTGGTCGCTTAATCCTTTGTAGCTGAATTTTCTCTCTTGCTCAAAATCGTATTCCAACGTTTCTTTTAAACTGTCGGCACTTGCGTAGAGAACCGTTTCGCCATTCAGCACCCATTCTTTTTTTGTGATGTTGTAATCACGGATTTTGCCTGCAAATTTGTAAATACCTGTGAACAATCTGCGATGAATAGACAAATATTCTACCGGTGAAAAAGTAAAAGTTTGCTCGTTCAATATTTCTGTAACGCGTGCCGAAACTTTATCCGCTTCATCTGTTCTGTCCTCGTCTGATTGGGTTGGGTGTTGCTGATAGTAGCTGTCAATGTGCTTTTTAACTTCATCAATGGTTATGTTTCCCTCGATGTGCTCTCTGGCTGTTTCAATGAGATAGTCCGACGGTTTTAGACCGTCCACCTGTTGCAAGCCGATAGCCGTTCTCCAAGCTTTTGCCTTCTCTGCTTTGTCGGGTTCGTCTTGCCGCAAATATTCATCGAAATTATCCATTGTCTTAATCGCTTATAGGTACAAATATAAGAAAATTATCCGAATTATTTGATGTTTTTTCCTCCGCGCAAGCGGGGTAAACAGAGGTTATGCTACTTGGTGCTGTAGGCTGATGGTATTTTTTTTACCTGCAAATATACGGCTATTTCGTAAAACACGAAACGTTAAATATGAAACGCAAAGCAAGAAATCAAAGCATGAAAATTATCCGAACTATCAGGTATTTTAGACGAGGCCTCACCTTAAACACCACCCGCTCACGATGCCGGTGATAACGCCGCTCAAGGTGTTGTTCGATTAATTGAGCGACCCCATGATCCAGAAAATAATGCCGTTTATCGGCGGAAGTGATGGATATTACTGAAACCGTAGAAAGGAGACTGCAATTATGGCAGAAAATTTGTCAGTCCCCGCGGGATTGATTTTTTTTACGCGTGTCTACCTTTATTTTCAACCTATTTTGCCCGTCAAAATGCAACGACGCGAAATTTGGCACAGAATTCGCAGTAAAGGTTGTATCAATTAGATATCAATTAATATTATATTAACAACAATTTTAGTCAATATGAACATTAAACCGTTGGCAGACAGAGTGCTGGTGAGACCGGCAGCTGCAGAAGAGAAAACAGTAAGTGGAATTATTATCCCCGACACGGCAAAGGAAAAACCCCTGAAAGGTGAGGTTATCGCCGTGGGTAAAGGCACCAAAGACGAAGAGATGGTCGTGAAAGAGGGCGACAAGGTACTTTATGGCAAGTACGCGGGCACTGAAATTGAAATCGAAGGCGCGGAACACCTTATCATGCGTCAGTCGGACATCTTAGCAATCCTTTCATAAAAGATAATCAAAAACGACTATCGAGCGCGACGACGGGATAGCTATACAGGTGCTTATCTTGATCGCACGCTCCATCAAAAAAATAACCAATAAATAATCGAAATAAAAATGGCGAAAGAAATTAAATTTAACATGGAAGCCCGCGACCTGCTCAAGAAAGGCGTGGACGAACTGGCAGATGCCGTTAAAGTAACGTTGGGACCCAAGGGCCGTAACGTAATTATCGATAAAAAATACGGTGCTCCCCAAATTACCAAAGACGGGGTGACCGTGGCAAAAGAGATTGAACTGGAGGATTCCTTCAAAAATATGGGAGCACAACTCGTGAAAGAGGTGGCTTCTAAAACTAACGACGACGCGGGTGATGGTACTACCACCGCGACCGTGTTGGCACAATCGATCATTGGCGTGGGACTGAAAAACGTAACCGCCGGTGCTAATCCAATGGACCTCAAAAGAGGAATCGATAAGGCAGTGGCCAAAGTTGTTGAGGGACTGAAATCTCAAGCTTCTGAAGTGGGTAACGACCTGAAGAAGATCGAAAACGTGGCCAAAATCTCCGCGAATGGCGACGAAAACATCGGTAAGCTGATCGCCGAAGCGATGCAAAAGGTGAGCAAGGAAGGCGTGATCACCGTGGAAGAAGCAAAAGGTACCGAAACTTACGTTGACGTGGTGGAAGGTATGCAGTTCGACCGTGGATACATCTCTCCCTACTTCGTGACCGATACCGAAGCAATGGAGGTAGATTTCGAGAACCCGCTGATCCTGATCCACGATAAGAAAATCTCCGCGATCAAGGACCTGCTGCCCATCCTCGAGAAAGGAATTCAGACCGGCAAACCGCTATTGATCATCGCTGAAGATATCGATTCAGAGGCGTTGACAACCTTGGTTGTGAACCGCCTGCGCGGATCGCTCAAGATCGCTGCCGTGAAAGCTCCCGGTTTTGGAGACCGCAGGAAAGAGATGTTGGAAGATATCGCGATCCTGACCGGCGGGGTGGTTATCTCCGAGGAGAGAGGACTCACCTTAGAAAATGCCGAACTGGAAATGTTAGGTAGTGCCGAGAAGGTTACCATCGACAAGGATACCACCATCATCGTGAATGGCGAAGGCGAGAAGGACGCTATCGAGAGCCGCATCGGACAAATCCGCGCGCAAATCGAAAAAACCACATCCGACTACGACCGCGAGAAACTGCAAGAGCGCTTGGCGAAATTGGCAGGTGGGGTAGCCGTTCTGTACGTGGGAGCAGCCTCTGAAGTAGAGATGAAGGAGAAGAAAGACCGCGTAGAAGACGCCCTTTCTGCAACCCGCGCGGCCGTGGAAGAAGGAACCGTCCCAGGGGGTGGTGTAGCCTATATCCGCGCGATTGAAGCTCTCGAAGGCCTGAAAGGCGAGAACGAAGACGAAACCACCGGTATCGAAATCGTGAAGCGTGCCGTGGAAGAGCCGTTACGCCAGATCGTGGCGAACGCCGGAAAAGAGGGTGCAGTAGTGGTACAAAAGGTACGCGAAGGCAAAGCCGATTATGGCTACAATGCCCGTACCGATGTGTACGAAAGCCTGCACGAAACCGGTGTGATTGACCCCGTTAAGGTGGCTCGTGTAGCACTGGAAAACGCCGCTTCTATAGCAGGTATGTTCCTCACCACCGAGTGCGTGATCACCGATATGAAAGAAGATGATCCAGCTCCCCAAATGCCCATGGGCGGTGGAGGTGGAATGGGCGGTATGATGTAATCGCCGCTGATAGATAAATTAAATTCGCGATAAAGCGCGTGGCTGAAAATGAAAATTTGAAAGCCACGTGCTTTTTTTTTACGCGAAAAAGAGGTTAAAAGAAGGAATCCTTTCTTTTTGTTAGAAAAAAATGAAATTTCGCGTGATACTGTTTTAACCTTTTTACAATCAGACGTGATGCTCCGGGAAGAAACCATGAAAATGTAACCGAATTGTAATAATATTTACATTAATTTGCATTACATTTGTAGAATGTAGGTTGCGCCTCGGGCGAGTGTAAACAAGCTTAACTCCCCTCTCGGCTTTCATTACATTTGCAGAATGTAGGATGCGCCTCGGATGAGTACAAGCAAGCTTAACTCCCCTCTCGGCTTTCACTACATTTGTAAATAATTTCATGTAATGGAACCTATCGACTTAAAAGGTATGAAAGAATGGCCTTAACTAAACAACATATAGTGATTAATTGAAAAATTTTAATTTTATGGTAAGAAGATTGAGATCTTTAACAGTAGCCTTGGCGTTATTGCTCGCTACTGTAGTGCAAGCTCAGGTAACCACTTCCAGTATGAGCGGACGGGTTACCGATGCCGAAGGAGCAGTTATCGGTTCCACGGTAATTGCTACCCACGAACCTTCGGGAACAACGTACGGAACGGTCACCAACATGGAGGGCCGCTTTAACCTTAACGGTATGCGCGTGGGGGGACCCTACACGGTAGAAGTCTCTTATATTGGATACGGTACAAGCACGACGACCAACATCACGTTGAGCTTGGGAGAAAACTATGCACTGAATGTGCTGCTTTCGGAAGAAGCCACTTCGCTGGATGAAATCGTCGTCACGGCACTTCGCACGAAGTTCACGACCGAAAGAACGGGAGCGGTGACCAACATCACCAACGACCAAATCGTTAACCTGCCTACCGTGAACCGCAGCATCATGGACGTTACCCGTCTCTCACCTTACGGGGGTAACGGAATGAGCTTTGGTGGTACGGACGGCCGCACGGCCAACTTTACCGTGGACGGGGCCAATTTCAATAACAACTTCGGACTGAGCGATGCGCTTCCCGGGGGAGGCAACCCGATCTCCATAGAGGCCATCGAAGAGTTGCAGGTGGTGATCGCGCCGTACGACGTGCGTCAGACCAACTTTATCGGGGGCGGTGTAAACGCCATCACCAAATCGGGTACAAACACCTTCAGGGCCAGCGCGTACACCTACCATAGGAATGAAAACATGCGCGGCGACGTGGTGAAGGAACAACTTATCGAGGGCGCGCGTGAAAGGGATCGCAATACTACCTACGGATTCACCGTGGGAGGCCCTATCATCAAGAATAAACTGTTCTTCTTCGTGAACGCGGAGATGGCGAAAACACCCACCGTTGTCAACCGCTGGAGGCCTTCGACCAACGGTGTGGCGGTTCCGGAGAGTTATATATCACGCACGACGGAGGGCGACTTGAAGAGGGTTTCTGATTTTGTAAGAAATGAGTACGGTTACGAAACGGGATCTTACACCGATTTCCCGGCCGATGAAAGCAACCGGAAAATTCTTGCTCGCCTGGATTGGAATATCACCAACCAACATCGTCTCGCTTTGAGATATAACTACACGAAGAATCTCGCCTGGAGATCGCCGAACGCATCCTCCATGGATGGAGGAACCCGGATGTCGGAAGCGAGAATGTCACAAGCCTCGATGTCGTTTGCCAACTCGATGTATTCGCAGGATAACTTGGTACATTCGTTTTCGTTCGACCTGAACAGCCGTCTGTCAGACAACCTGTCGAACCAGTTCTTGGCTACCT
>JAAYTC010000152.1 GCA_012518155.1 Bacteroidales bacterium
GCACCGACTCGTGTCGTGCTTTAGTTATTAATGCCTTGTCTGGCAAAGAGGTGGCTTCATATACCTCTTTTTATAAACGCTGGAAAAGCGGCCTGTATTGCGACCCTTCAATTAATCAGTATCGACAGCATCCCTTGGATTACATTGAATCGCTGGAGGAGGTTATTCGTGGTGCCACGGGTCAACTATCTGCCAACGAGATTGCCAAAATAACGGCGATCGGTATCGATACAACCGGGAGCACTCCTTGCTTGACAGACGAGGAAGGTACTCCACTTGGCCTATTACCGGGATTCACGGACGATCCAGACGCTATGTTTATACTCTGGAAGGATCACACTTCTATTCAAGAGGCTGATGATATTAATAAACGAGCTCGTGAATGGGAGATCGACTACACCTCCCGATCAGGCGGTGTTTACTCCTCCGAGTGGTTTTGGGCGAAAGCACTGCACGTGTTGCGAAAAAACAGTAAAATACGAGAGCCCGCTTACGCTATCATCGAACATTGCGATTGGATGCCCGCGTTGTTGACCGGAAACTTGAAACCAGAACTAGTAAAGCGAAGCCGCTGCGCGGCCGGACATAAAGGAATGTGGGCAAAAGAATGGAATGGATATCCATCGCAGGAGTTCCTTTCCGCGCTCGATCCCCTATTGGAAGGATTTGCCAGCCATTTAAGCAACGAAACATTCACGAGCGATCACTCGGCCGGAAAGATGACAAACGAGTGGGCAGAGCGGCTCGGATTGCCTCTCGGGATGGATGTGGCGGTGGGGATCATTGACGCGCACGCGGGTGCTATCGGCGCGGGTATAAAAGCAAACAGTATGGTAAAGATTATCGGTACCTCAACTTGCGATATCGTGGTTACTCCAAAAGAGGAGTTCGGCAACAAACTTATTCCGGGGATTAGCGGACAGGTTGATGGTTCGGTTTACCCGGGTATGATTGGGCTGGAAGCGGGACAATCTGCATTTGGTGATGTATACGCTTGGTTGCGCGATATTCTTTCTTGGTCGCTGGAATCAGTGCACCCGGCCGACAAAGAAGTGCCACGCCCCTCTATACTCGAGCGTTTGACGGCTGAGGCAGAGCAGCTTTCGGACCATGACACGGATCTTGTGGCGGTGGATTGGTTGAATGGGCGGCGGACTCCCTACGCCGATCAAACATTAAAAGGCGCGATCATGGGGATCACGTTGGGAACTTCTCCCGCTCACATTTTTAAAGCGTTAGTGGAGGCCACGGCGTTCGGCTCCCGAGCTATTATGAAGCATCTGGAAGAAGAGGGTGTGCGTGTAACTGAAGTGATCGGTGTGGGTGGCATCTCACAAAAATCTGCCTACGTGATGCAAACACTTTCAACTATCATGGGTGTACCTATCAAAGTGGCATCCACACGAGAAGCGGGAGCATTCGGGGTGGCCATGTGTGCCGCGGTAGCAGGGAGGGTTTATAATTCGCTGGAAGAGGCTCAGGTTGCATTAGGACAAGGAGTTCATGCTATCTATCAGCCAGACCCTAAGAAACAAGCAATGTATAACGAAAAATACAGCAAATACCTTGAACTTGGGCTTTTCTTAAATAAATTGTAGCTATATTTCGGACTTTCGGTACACGATAAGAGGTTGGGATAGATCGTTTCAGGCGAAATGCGGTGTTTTTAACTTAAAAACTTGCCAATATCGTCAGGAATTGATTATTATTGTCTATTCTTTGGTTCGGATTAATTTTCAATAAAAATAAATACAGCATCATGAAAAGAATTCATTTCTCTTTTTTTATCATTTTATCATTTTTCCTAGTTCAATGCACTTCATCGGGCAGTCATCCCGAGCAGTCTCAAACTCCACCCGTTCAAAACGTTATTTTAATGATCGGTGACGGCATGGGTGTTAGTCAAGTTTATGCCGGACTTACGGCTAATAAAGGCTCGCTTCACTTAGAACAGAGTGAATTTATTGGTTTTTCGCAGACTTATTCAGCGAATAGTTACATCACGGATTCGGCTGCAGGGGGAACGGCACTTGCTTGTGGCGTTAAAACCAACAATGGGGCTGTTGGAGTCGATACAGCGGGTAACGCGGTCAAATCGATCCTGGAACATGCCGCGGAAAATGGTTTATCAACAGGAGTAGTTGCTAGTTGTGCCGTTACTCATGCAACGCCCGCGTCATTCGTGGCACACCAGCTTAAACGAGGGATGCAAGAAGAGATCGCGGTTGACTTTCTGAATTCCGACATCACGGTTTTTATCGGGGGCGGGAGAAAATATTTCGATGCGCGTACCGATAACGAAAACCTGTTGGAACAATTAGAAGAAAAAGGGTTCCAAGTTGCACTTGATATGGACGATGTTAAAGAAGTGACCTCAGGAAAGTTGGCCGGGCTCGTGGCTGAAGAACATCCGGCGACCTATCCCGAGAGAGGAGAGTTTCTGCCTGAAAGCACGCAAGCGGCAATCAACCTTTTAAAAGACAATGGTAAAGGGTTCTTCTTAATGGTTGAAGCGTCCCAAATTGATTGGGCCGGGCACGCGAACAACAAAGATGCTTCGGTGAATGAAATGTTAGACTTCGATCGAGCCATCAAGATTGCTTTTGATTTCGCGGATCAGAACCCAAATACGCTTGTAATTATTACGGCAGATCATGAAACAGGCGGGATGGCACTAACCGGCGGGGATCTGGCCAGTGGAGAAGTTGAAGCAACTTACGCGACAACAGGGCACACCTCTGTTATGGTTCCCGTGTTTGCTTACGGGGCCGGGGCAATTGAATTCGCCGGAATCTACGAGAATACCGATATCTTTTCTAAGATTTTAACGCTTTATGATTTCGCGGAATAGAATGTGAATTATTTATTCCGATCCATATTAATTATTTTAAGCACGAATGTACTCTCGGGCAATTCAAAAGCATTTTTGATGCATTCGGTGACGGCACTCATCACATCATCGAACTCACCGAAAACCTGAGTAGACATGCTGTTTGAACGGACAGAAATATTGTCTTTTTGTCCCAACGACGCTATAAAATTTTTAATTGGCTGTCTAAATTCCTGGCTTAGTGGGTAGTAACTAATATCTATAGACGTTTTCATTTTATGACTATTTTAAGTGTGAATAAGATAGAGGAATCAGGCTTTATCGCGAGGATTCCTCTTTTCTTAACCACCTTGAACCAATTTTGTTCAATTGCACGCTCCTGCCAGCACATTTATGACCGGAAGGGAGCAGAGGTGCTATCCAGCAACATTGGTTTTGATGTCTAGCTCCTCCACCCTTCGGGCGATTTTTTGGAGCTCTTCGTACGGCACCTTTTCCAACCCTTTTACGGGCGTTTCCCGATCGATGGTATAGATCATCACTTCTCTGGGGTTGAGTTCTCTCACGAGTTCTAACCAGGCTAATATCTCATGTTCGGTGACATTATCCACTCTTCTCCCTTCAAACGTACCACGCAAAAAAAGAGTTTGTAGTACGAAATTACCCTCGAATCGTTTGTAGCGTTCCACTTGCCCAGTCACGCTATAAGTAGGTGAATTGGGCCGATCGATCAACCGGACCGTTTTATCAAAAGCTGAATCAAGTTTGAGCACGGGGCTATCTACCTTTTTTAGCGCGTCAAATACATCGGGTTTATCCAAATGCATACCGTTCGTAAGTACGCTGATCTTGCTGCCGGGATAAAAATAGTCCCGAAGAGAGATAGTGTCATCAACGATGCCTTCAAATTCAGGGTGCATCGTGGGTTCACCGTTTCCCGCGAATGTTATCACATCCAAGGCAGCACCCTCTTCTTGCAACGTTTTTAATCGGTTATCTAACGCCTCGCGCACATTTTCACGATCTGGTAATTTGGTTCGTGTCCTAAAATCTTTGTTGAGCCCGCACTCGCAATAAATGCAGTCGAACGAACAGACCTTTCCATCGTAGGGTAATAAGTTTATACCCAATGATGACCCCAGCCTGCGACTGTGCACAGGCCCAAAAATAATTTCATGAAACAGTATCGTTGCCATTTAGTGATTCTTTTTAATGGGGCTACAGGGAAATGAGTTGGTCCAATCCGAACCCGATTACCACGTAGCGGACGAACTTACCGATGCTCATTGACACCATTACTACGGTGGTGTTAGCCCGCATGAAACCCAGTGCCACCAGCATAATATCGCCCACGGCGGGGAGAAAACCGAAAAACCCCATCACGGCTCCTCTACCTTGCAGCTGCTGGATGGTTCGATCGATGCTTTCCCTTTTTATTTTAAACCATTTTTCGAGCCATTCGATCTTTCCAAGACGTCCCAGATAGTAACAGGTGGCTCCTCCGGCCGCATTCCCCACCGTGGCATAGGCGATACAGCTCCATACATCCATTCCCAGTGCGATTAATGCCATGAACACCACTTCTGAACTGAACGGCAAAATAGTTGCCGCCAAAAATGAAGCGAAGAGCAGCCCCCAATAACCATATTCGGTAAATCCTTCGAGCATCCTAATGAGCAGTCAGCCAGTTCTCCCCTACCCCAAAATCAGTTTTCAACGGCACGGCAAGTGGGTACGCGTTCTCCATCTCCTCGACCACGATCTTCCGTACCAGCTCGAGTTCATCCGGCACCACGTTAAAGTCCAGTTCGTCATGTACCTGCAGGATCATTTTAGAGGATAGTCGTTCTTTCCTGAACCGTTCATCGATGCGTATCATGGCTACCTTGATGATATCTGCCGCGCTTCCCTGAATGGGTGCATTAATGGCATTACGTTCCGCGTATCCCCGTACAATGGCGTTGCGTGAGTTGATATCGGCCAAAAACCTCTTCCTTCCAAAGACTGTTTCCACGTACCCTTTCTCTCTTGCTGATAAGATACTGCTATCCATGTACTCCTTCACGCCGGAAAAGGTGGAAAAGTACTCGTCAATCAGTGCTTTTGCTTCACTCCGGGGGATATTGAGGCGTTGTGATAAGCCAAACGGTGAGATGCCGTAGATGATGCCGAAGTTGGCTGTCTTTGCCTTTCTGCGCATATCCTCGGTGACCTCCTCCAGCGATACATTAAAAATCTTTGAAGCGGTGGCGGCATGGATATCTTGCCCCTTGTTAAATGCCTCTACCATATTGATGTCGCGGCTCAGGTGAGCCATAATGCGTAATTCAATTTGCGAATAGTCGGCGGAGGCGAACCATGCCCCTTCGTCCGGAATAAACACCTTTCGCATCTCCCTCCCTCGTTCGTCTCTTATGGGTATATTCTGAAGGTTGGGATTGGTGCTGCTTAAGCGGCCGGTTGCAGCCACGGTTTGATTGAAGGAGGTGTGAATTTTGTTAGTATAGGGATTAATCAAAACAGGAAAGGCGTCCACGTAGGTGCCAAGGAGCTTCTTTAAGCCGCGTTGTTCTAGTATTTTGTCGATGATGGGATGTAAATGGCGCATCTTCTCAAGTTCTTCCTCATTGGTTCGGTATTGGCCGGTTTTTGTTTTCTTGGGTTTATCCACGATCTTCATCCGATCGAACAGCACCTCTCCGGTCTGTTTAGGAGAGTTCACGTTGAACTCTGTACCTGCCATTTCGATGATCTCTTTTTCGATCCCGATTAACTCTTTCGTGTAGGCCTCGGAAAGTTCACCCAATGCATCCAAGTCGAGCCGTACCCCACTCCACTCCATATCGGCAAGCACGCGAGTCAATGGAAGCTCAATCCTGTAGAACAACTCCTCAAGGCCATTCTCTTTAATCTCTTTCTCAAGTATGTTTTTTAGCCTTAACGTGATATCAGCATCCTCCCCCGCGTAATCACTCACGATCGCCGGATCGATATTGCGCATCGATTTCTGATTTTTCCCTCTCGGGCCAATCAGCTCTTCAATGTGAATCGTTTGGTACTTCAAGTAGGTCTCCGCCATGTAATCCATTCCGTGACGGATTTCAGGGTTCAGCAGATAATGAGCGATCATGGTGTCGAACAGGGGTCCTTTTACTTCTATCTGGTATTTTCGGAGAACCAGTATATCGTACTTGATGTTTTGTCCTACCTTTTCGATCGATTCATTTTCGAAGAAAGGGCGAAATATTTCGATCTGACGCTGCGCATCATCCTGATCGGCAGATATCGGTACGTAATAGGCCTCATTCTCCTTAAATGCAAACGAAAGGCCCACCATTTCGCTCTGAAGAGGATCCATCCCTGTAGTTTCGGTATCGAAGCACACGCTTTTCTGCGCGAGCAGTGCCTTATTCAGCGCTACCATCTCTTTTTCCTCGTTCAGCATAGAGTACGTGTGAGGATTAGTAGCGATACTCGTGTAGTCCGCGGGCAATTCCAACTCGATTTGCTGCTCCTCGTTTGATTCTACTTCAGCAAACAGATCGCCCTGTATCGGTTGTCCCGGCTTGGTTATCGGTTCCGGTTTGATTTTTAATACACGTGTAAGGAGGGTCCGAAACTCCAAATCTTCGAACAGTATCTTGATCGTATCTACATCCTTTTCACCGAGTGCAAGATCGTCGGCGGTGATGTTGACAGGCACATCAATCTTTATAGTAGCCAGAAACTTTGAGAAAAGGATCTGTTCACGGTTCTCTTCTATTTTTTTCTTGAGTGCACCTTTAAGTTGTGCCGTATTTTCCAAGAGGTTCTCGATTGATCCAAACTCGTTTAAAAGTTTGGTGGCCGTTTTTTCACCCACGCCGGGACACCCGGGAATGTTGTCGGATGCATCACCCATTAGCCCAAGAAGGTCTATCATTTGGTGCGGATGCGAAATATTGTACTTCTCCATTACTTTCTGGTCGTTCAATATTTCGTAATCGTTGTTCCCGTACTTTGGGCGGTAGATGAACACGCTCTCTTCTGCCAACTGGCCATAATCTTTGTCAGAGGTCATCATATACACGTCAAATCGAGTTTTATCCGCCTCCTTCGCGATAGTACCGATAACATCGTCCGCTTCATACCCGGGAACCTCCAGTACGGGAATATTGTACGCGCGAATAATTTCTTTGATTATAGGAACCGACGATTTGATTACTTCGGGTGTGGCTTCTCGTTGCGCTTTGTATGCTTCATACTGCTCATGACGAAAGGTAGGGCCATCGGGATCGAAGGCCACCGCTATATGCGTGGGATCTTGTTTTTGGAGTATCTCTTCCAGTGTGTTCACGAAACCGAAAATAGCCGATGTGTTCCGGCCTTTTGAATCGATCCGCGGGAACTTTATAAATGCGTAGTAAGAACGGTAAATAAGCGCGTATGCATCAAGAAGGAAGAGTTTATTTTTATTCATTTTGCAGTCTAAAAACGGTTTAAGAAAATGTAAAGTTACGAATATTTGTTGCTATGAGGATAATTATTTTTACTTTTGTACGTCAAATTGTCTTATAATGGATCAAAGTGAGGTGATAAAGGATTTTCTGCAGGAGGAGTTATTCCTTTTTGAAGATTATTTAAATGTATCTACGAAAAGCGATAATCCCCGTTTATCTGAGATGATTACCTACGTGTTCAATACCAACGGAAAGCGGCTTCGCCCTACTTTGGTTTTACTCACCGCGAAAGCGTGTGGCAGGATCATCCCCGAAACCTATCACGGTGCCGTTACCGTGGAGCTATTGCACACTGCCACTTTGGTACACGACGACGTGATTGATAAGTCGGATATCCGGCGTGGACGCCGATCGGTGAATGCCGTTTACGATAATACCCAAGCCGTACTAATTGGCGATTACCTGCTATCGACTGCCTTAGCTGAAAGCGTGAAAACAAGAAATCTAGAAATTATACGAATTATTTCGGAGCTTGGAAAAAACCTCGCAGAGGGTGAGTTGAATCAATTTTCACTCGCTAACGAAGTGATTATAGATGAGGATGCATATTTCGATGTTATCGATAAAAAAACAGCATCACTTATGCGTGCAAGCATCGCGATAGGTGCCCTCACCGGTGGAGCTGAAAAGGAATTGGTTACCCGGCTCACGCACATGGGGAGCATATTAGGTGTCTGTTTTCAGATCCGGGATGATATTTTCGATTATTTTCAAGCCGATGTCGGCAAACCTACCGGAAATGACATCAAAGAGGGAAAAATTACACTACCGCTCATCCACGCGTTGCGTCAGGCACCTGAATCGCTTTCTACAGAAATGCTCCAACTGATCCGATCTAAGGCGTATACCGATGATGATATCGAGGATCTGCTTCTATTCGCGAAGGAACAGGGTGGGGTAGCGTATGCATTCGAGAAAATGGACCGTCTCTTAGCAGAAGGGGAGGAACTCATCTCGAACCTTCCTTTTGATGAGAGCATTAAGGTGTTGATGCGCTTGTTTTTATCTTATCTTCGTGATCGTTCCTATTAATTGTTCCTCATGCTCTTTGGGGCACGATTCACTTCTAATAAAGAAATACCACCCCATGAAACCATGAAGTGGTACTCGTAATAGTTAATCATTCACGCTTAGTGAATTTCAATCATCTTCGCTTCCGCTGCCTTTTCCTCTTTCATCGTGGGTATTTCTACTGATAATACTCCATTTTCAACTTTTGCCGATATTTTGTCTTTCTCAACATTGTCGGGTAAGAGCATCGTGCGTTTAAATTGAGAGTAAGAGAATTCCCGCCTTAGGTATGCTCCCTTTTTGTCCTTTTCCTCATTTTCAGTTTTCTTTTCAAAGGTGATTGCCAAATTGTTGTTATCATCCAATCTTACCACGCAATCTTCCTTCGTCATGCCGGGAGCTGCTACCTCGACGGTGAAGCCATTTTCGTTTTGTTGGATATTCACGGCTGGAACGGAACGTGTGCTCTGCTCCATCCATTCGTTACCAAAAAAGTCATTAAAAATACTGGGTAACCAGCTGTTCGTGCGTCTAATAATTGCCATAATATATCCTTTCTTTAATTTGTAATACTTTGCTTTCAGCCTTAAATGGGCAAAGGATGTGCCGATACAAAAAAACCCTCTTTTTCAAGAGGGTTTGTGACAAAATGGCTTAATTAAAGCAGTTTTATCAAAAATACATGACAAAACGGCACTGTTTTAGCGTAGGTTATTCTAAAATAGTATAATCCCTTTTCCCAAAATGGGTATTACCATACCGGTCAGTGGCACGTACTTCGATGGTATGCTCCCCGGGGGGAAGATCTAACCGGATTGTCCCGCTCCAGAGGTGGGAACTCGTCACTGGGTTCGATGGCCTGCGGCCGGGTAGGAGCTCTTCGGTAAAGTCCCATTCCATTAATTTCACCCAATAATTAGGATCGATGCCTGGGGTGTAACGCATCGTGCGCCACTCTTCATCCCCAATCCTGTATTCTACCTTATCGCCGCGTGCGCCCATGAAGAAATTAACCACGATTTGAGACGTTGTTCTTCCTTTGTGGGGCACCACCCTGGGCGCGTATATATTCATCTGGTAATCGCTCTCTCTGCCGGCTACCTGATAATTCACGTCGTAGCTATTCCCGTTGATATTCAGAAACGCGTAACCTTGAGGTGTTCCATCGCGCATCGTAGCATCCGGGAGTCCATTTTCATTATGTTTCCCTGAATACCAATCGCCCGACGTGGTACCCACGTTGTATTCATGCAGCGGTTTATGGCCCTTCCAGCCGTTAACCTCCGTATATTCAATCTGTTGCTGTAGATGAGTGTGTGCAGACATAATTAGCACATTTTCATAATCTTTCAACAAGTCGAATACACGTTGCCGGTCTTCCAGCCGGTACGAATTGCCCGAGTCGTCTTTCATTTGGATATGTTGTGACAATACGATCAATTTATCGTGAGGAACATGTTTCAGGTTGTTTTCTAGAAACAGGAGTTGATCCTCTCGATATCCTCCCCAGTATCCTTTGCCATCGCGAGGATCAGGGTAGAGGATGTTGTCAAGAATAATAAAATGGGCATCGCCATAGTTAAACGCGTAATTCGCACTTCCAAAATTCAGTTCGAACGATTCGTCCGACAACTCGTCGCTAGGTGCATCATAATTCATATCATGATTCCCCATCACGTTATACCAAGGAAGTTGCAAGTGCCTCATCCGCTCTTTGTATATAGGCAGAAGATCCAAATTATCGCCCACGATATCCCCTAAGCTAATTCCGAACACTGTTTTATCTGTTTTTTTCACGTCGTGTACGATTTTACGGGTGAAATAGTCCAGATCTTGAATAGAGTAGGGCTGGGGGTCACCAAAAATTACCACGGTAAAGTTGTTTGATTCTCCCTGTTTATAGAGAGGGAAATTGATTGACTTTGGTAGCTTTCCCGTTGGAGGAACCCCCTTGTAGGTAAATGAATCAGGCGACCCTTCCGGTTTATGATGATAATAGAAAATCGGAATAAAATGTTCGTCAACCGGAGTCATATAGCCACTAGGTTTTATAACGAACAACGTGTTGCCCTCATCTACCGCTATGGAATAATACCCTTTATCATCAGTGAGAACCACATCGCTGCCATTCGATACGGCCACGTTAGCTATTCCAGCCTCTCTACGTTCTTTTTTACCGTTCCTATTGGCATCGTCAAACACGTATCCCGTTGCTACCTGTTGAGAGTAGATAGCAATGCTGCTAACGAGCAGGAACAGAATGAGTAAGTTTTTCTTCATTTAGGTTTATTATTTTAAAGATGAAACACGAATGAAATTGCAAATATAGTCCTGTGTTCCCTTAAAAAGATTACGAAATGATTAAGATGCAGTTTGTTTATCTTCTCAATAACGTAATGTTGCCCTTTCATTAATATCCGCCTCATTATCCACCGGTACCAGCGTGAATCCCCACTGATAGTCGCGGTTGGCGGGCAAGCTGTACTCCGGTAGGGGACGTGCGCCCCAGCTATTGTAGCCCGCTACACCTTGCTGTTTCATATCAATGCAAACTTCTACAAAGTCTCGAGGAGTTATATCGTTGATATGTGTCTGTCGCGGGAGACGGTTTTTTGCTTTTTCCATAGAGCGGTTCGCGATCTCCTCACTGTTGAAATTATTCCACTGGTAAGGCTTATGTGTCGCTTCTTCCGAATCGAAGTCTTCTACGCTGTTTCTTAACGAGTTAAAACCTATTGTTTCGTCAGCTACTATCAATAAACCGTTGTTCTCTCCCGTGAGAGCTACCCAGCGTGTGTCGCTTCTATGTCCGTTTTCTTGCGGTCGAGAGTAGGGGTAGTACATGGCTTCAGCGGTAGTTTCGTAGAGTCCCACTTTCGATCCTGATGCTCTATCTATATAGTTTTCACCGGGGCCTCGACCAAAATACTGTACATTATTCATCGAGACAGGCAGACGGAAACGGACGCCTATACGAGGCACGTTAAGCGACGATGATGCTTTCCGGGCAGCAGACACCTCCGGCGAGAAAGTAGCGGTTAGCGTCGCCTCTGAAGCGGCTATACGCTCCTCTTCCATATCGGTTGATAAAAACTCCACGTCAGCACGTACTATTCCTGAAGGATGAATAGAGTATTTCACCGTGTATATGTTCCCCGCGGCAAGCAGGTAAGTAACTTCCACCACGGTTTTCTCCCCTTCGCTATACGTTTTCGACTCTGTGACGTTAAAGTTTTTACTCGACTCTTTCCATACCTGTAATCTGCTTGGCATACCATTTCCGTAATCATTATCGTTAGGTCCGCGCCAGAAATTGGGCTGAATGCCAAATCCTTTGTCGAAATACTCTCTTCCATTCACTTTGTAGGAGGTGACCACGCCGCTTGACTCGTCGAATATAAAGCTCACGTGCGGCGATGAGACCTCTACGGTTTTACCGCTGCGTGCCACCTTCAGTTCAGGGTAGTTTTGTTGGGCAACGTATGCTTCCTTAGGAACACCGATGGGCAGTTTATGTTGTTCGATTGCTACCAAGTGTCCAGCAGGTACTAATCCATTTGCATTTTTTTGAACAGCTTGAAAATTAACGAAATACTCCTGTCCGGGTTTAGGTTTAATACCGAATGGTGGGAGAGTTATCTCGGTCGATTCTTGCGCTTGCAGCTCGATAGCGAGCGTTCCACCGGTAATTTTCTTCCCGTTTTCGGTGATATTATATGTGAAGATATAGTTTTCAGTATCAGTGAAATAGTAGCGATTGGTTATCTTGAAAACTCCGCTTTCTATGTCCACCGGTTCGAAAGCAAAGTTCTGGTGTACATATTTCACTTCGGCCATAGAGGGGTGCAATTCACGATTTGGACCAACAAGTCCATCACACACGAAGTTGCCATCGCTGGGCATATCTTCTCCAAAATCGCCACCGTACTTGTAAAACATGCGTCCTTCATCGTCGTACGCTTCCAGGCCATGCTCTACCCATTCCCAAATATAACCGCCTTGCAGGTTAGGGTATTTATATATTGCTTCCCATTGTATATCGAGGTTTCCGTTCGAGTTGCCCATGGCGTGGGAGTACTCCGAGGGTATAACCGGCCTGTCTGATCCCTTCTTGCCAATTTCTTCTAACCACGCGGCACTAGGATATTGTGGCACGTAGAAATCAGTATTAAGATCCCATAGTGCACGCTCGTAATTAACCGGTCGATTCATGAAGTTTCGCTCCTGGTCCTTTAAGAACTTGTAGGTGTGGAAAAAGTTAATCCCGTTTCCAGCTTCGTTTCCAAGCGACCAAATGGCGATTGAGGGGTGATTTTTGTTTCGCTCGAACATATTCACCGTGCGATCCATATGAGCTTGCTCCCATTCGGGGTGCCTCGACGGTGAATGGTCGCCGTAATAAAGCCCGTGCGACTCGATATTTGCTTCGTCGTAAACGTATAACCCAATTTCATTGCACAGTTCGTAAAACCTTCTCGATTGAGGGTAGTGAGCCAACCGAACAGTATTGATGTTATGCAGCTTCATCAGCTCAAAATCTTTTTTCATCAACTCTTCAGGCACATAGTGACCGGTTTTGGGATTCGTTTCATGAATATTTACCCCCTTGAGTTTTATAGGTTGGCCGTTTACCAGGAATAGGCGATCGATTCTTTCTCCTGTTTGAACCGGTTTAATTTCAAATCGACGAAAACCAACGGGGTAGGGGACTACCTCTCCGGATTCCTCTCCTTCTTTTTTCACGGTAATTAAGAGCTGATATAGATTAGGCGATTCCGAGGTCCAGGTACTTACATCAGGGATTTGCCCCTTAAATGTGATGCTGTTCTCACCTCTTCCTTGCACCGCTATTGGTTTAGTTTCAGCCAATACTTTCTTCCCTTCCGCATCCAATAATTCGTACGTTACTTCCGCGTAAGAGGCAGCTGACTCCCAATTTCTGATGGATGTTTCCAGTTCAAATATTCCCTCCTGATATGTATCATCCAGCGTAGACTTTACCCTGAAATCACGCATTGAAACCTTTGGTTGTGACCAGAGGAAAACATCCCTTTCAATGCCGCTGATACGCCAGAAGTCTTGGGCTTCCAGGTACGATCCTGTACTCCATCTGAAAATCTTCAATACCAATGAGTTTTTGCCCGGTTCCACGTAATTGCTAATGTTGAATTCGGCACTTGTTTTGGAGTCTTCGCTATAACCTACTTCTTTGCCGTTAATGTAAACATATACACCTGATTTTGCACCATCAAGGGTCAAGAATATTTCTCGATCTTCCCAGTTTTCCGGCACTTCAATCTCTCGTCGATACACCCCCACTGGATTCTCTTCCGGCAGGTAAGGGGGTGCCATTTTCGGCAGTCGTGTTTTCGGATCGCGCTCCACGAATTCATAGGGATGGTTCACGTATATCGGCATTCCAAATCCTTGGATTTCCCAGTTGCCCGGCACTTCTATATCGTTCCATCCATCCATCGAAACCACGGAATCGGTGATGTTTTCGGGAAGTTGTTTATAGCCATCCACGAAATAGAACTTCCATGTTCCGTTCAATGAGATATAATAACTGCTTTCCTCAAATCGCGAGTTAAGCGCCTCCGACTTGTTGTTAAACGTCATGAACTGCGTACGCGGGTACTCTTTATTGACTTTCACGACATTCACATCTTGCCAATACGGGCGTTCTCTGAGGCTAGAAATCAATTTATGTTCCTGAGAATGTGAAAAATTAAATGACAATAGCGTAAAAACCATTGTAAATAAAAGATGCTTCATTTTCATTGTAAATTTATAGTTTTATTGTTTTATTTTACTCTCGCTAATATATTGTCCGACAGTCTGCTACTTCCAATTCTGAACAACGAGCTTTCACACCACTCTTCGCCGAGGATGCTTTTTACCAGGGTATAGTAGGTCACTGCATCTTCGAGCGTTGAAACTCCTCCCGACACTTTTATCCCTGCTTTCCTTCCTGTTTTAGCGTGGTATGACTGAATCGCGTGACATAGAGTGTATACTGCTTGGGGTGTGGCACCAGGGTAGCCTTTTCCTGTTGAAGTTTTCAGGAAGTCGGCTCCCGAGTAGAGGCAGAGTATAGCCGCATCGTGTATGCTTTTAACGTTTTGTAAAGCGCCTGTTTCAAGGATAACTTTCAATGTAGCTCCACGGCAAGTTTCCTTGATCTCTGAAATCTCTTCGCACAACTCTTGGTACTCTTTGTCAATGAACAGTCCCAGGTTCATCACGATATCAATCTCCTCTGCACCCTCTGATACCGCCATAGCGGTTTCGGCAACCTTTACCTCCGTGAAAGTCTGCGATGAAGGAAATCCGCCCGATACCGATGCAATTTTGATGTCGGCAGTCAACGATTCCCGTGCGGTTTTTACGAAATTAGGATAAACGCAGATTGCTGCCACGTTTCCCAAATCGGGTCGCGATCCATCGAAAGTGTTCACTTTTTCCGTGAATCTCCATATCGATTCTCTTGTATCTGTGGTGTTTAAAGTTGTTAAATCTATACAGCCGTGTATTTTCTTAAATACTTCATCGACGTTGTTTTCATCGTACAACTCTGCGATTATATCTGTCGCTTTTTCTGAAACCTCTTCATCTGTCAACGTGAAGGGGTGGCTATCAATCGCTAATTGGTACTTGTTAGTTTCCATATTGTGCAAGGGTTACAATTCTTGAATAATCTTTAGTATAACTGTATTATATAATATTTTGAACAATTCTTATTTCAATTTTTCGTTCTCTTTATGCCGAGAGGCGTCTCTTTCTGTCTTCTTCTGTAGGTTTTCTTTTAATGCCGTTTCAAGGTCTACTCCTGTTTGATTTGCCAAGCAGAGAAGTACCCACAGTACATCGGCCATTTCATCGGAAAGACTTTTAGCTTTATCGGTTTCCTTGAACGACTGTTCTCCGTAGGTCCGTGCCATTACTCGAGCGAGTTCGCCTACTTCCTCGGTAAGGATGACCATGTTGGTCAGTTCGCTGAAATATCGTACTCCATGAGTCTTAATCCATTGATCAACCGTGTACTGTGCCTCCTTTATCGTCATTGTATTGTAACCTGGTTATGTTTATTCTGTAAATAATGCCTTCTTATTAGCTGTTTAGTCATGGGCTAAGCCCTTTTCTATTCCCTGTTCTTTGAGTCGATCCAAATGGTGACCGGCCCATTGTTCACCAGTTGCACCTGCATATCAGCACCGAATTCACCCGTTTGTACCGACTTATTGAGCTTCTGTGATAACGCAGAGCAAAAGTGCTCATACAATGGGATAGCTACATCCGGTTTTGCCGCACGTATGTAAGATGGGCGGTTCCCCTTTTTGGTGCTGGCGTGCAGCGTGAATTGCGACACTACAAGGATATCCCCTCCTGTATCCAGTACCGATCGATTCATGATACCGTTTTCATCGTCAAATATACGTAGATTTACCGTCTTTTTGGAAAGAAAAAGGATGTCTTCTTCGTTATCGCTCTCTTCAATGCCCACGAAGAGGAGCAATCCTTCTCCGATCGTACCCTTTACCTCTCCATCAATATAAACCGCGGCATTCAAAACCCGCTGAATCAATAATCGCATTTTTTATTACTTTGTCTTTGGATATTAGTCTACCTGCACTATTTCGAATTTTCTATCCATTTACGTATGTTCTCACCCTTGGATTTTCCTATCAAGTTTTTCACCTCTTGGTCATCCGCCTCTTTTATTCTCTTGATGCTTTTAAAATGAGATAATAATTTTTTCTTTGTAGCGGGTCCGATACCCTCGATCCCATCCAGTTCGGAAGCCACCTGTGTTTTACTCCTTTTTTTTCTATGAAACGCGAGTCCGAACCGATGCGCCTCGTCTCGTAACTGTTGAATTAATTTTAACGTTTCGGAATTTTTGTCGATGTAGAGAGGTACCGGGTCGTTTGGATAATAAATCTCCTCAAGGCGCTCCGCGATGCCAATAACAGCTGTTTTTCCTTTTAGGCCAATTTTTTGAAGCGATTCTATAGCAGCGTGTAATTGCCCCTTACCTCCGTCAACAACAATGAGTTGGGGTAGGGGAGAGCCTTCGTTAATCAGCCGTGAGTAGCGTCTTTCGACCACCTCTCGCATAGATGCATAATCATCGGGGCCCACGACGCTCTTAATATTATAGTGGCGGTACTCTTTTTTCGCGGGTTTAGCTTTTTTGAAAACGACACACGCGGCCACCGGATTTGTTCCCTGTATATTTGAATTGTCGAAGCATTCGATATGCCAAGGCATTTCCTTTAACCGCAAATCTTTTTGTACGGTCGTTAATATTCTCGTTGCACGTTGTTCGGGGTTGAGCATCTCTGCTTTTTTCAGTTTGTCCACTTTGTACTGCTTCACGTTCATTTCAGATAATGCCAACAGTTTTTTTTTCTCTCCGCGTTGCGGAACGGTAAATGTCACCCCCGACAACTTCAATTCCGGAATGATGGGGACGATTATCTCTTTCATCTCGCTTCCAAAGCGTTGACGCATCTCCACGACACCCAGTCCCAGTAGTTCTTGGCGACTTTCATCTAACCTTTTCTTGTATTCAAATGTATAAGCCTGTATTACAGCTCCTTTCACTACGTGTAGGTAGTTGATGAAAGCGGAAGATTCACTTTCTTCTATTGAAAACACGTCCAAATTAAGGTCGATATTGCTCACTACTTGCGATTTCTGCCGGAAATTTTGTATGAGAATCAGTTTTTCCTTTAATTCATTCGCTTCCTCAAATCGCATTTCCTCCGCGAGCGCGTGCATTCTTTCTACCACCTGCTTCTCGATTATAGAGACATTTCCCTTGAGAATTTCTATAATTTCTTCTACGTTTTTATTGTATTGGTCCAAGGATTGTAACCCTTCACACGGTCCTTCGCATCGTTTGATATGGTATTCAAGACACACTTTGAATTTACCTGCTGCTATGTTTTCAGGAGTGAGGTTTAGTCGACAGGTCCTTATTTTATAAACTTTTCTTACCAGATCCAGTAGTGCATTGACTGATTGCACCGACGTAAAGGGGCCAAAATACCTTGAGCCATCTTTAACAACGTTTCTCGTTTTGTAGATTCTCGGGAAGTATTCATTTTTGACCACGATATAGGGATAGCTTTTATCGTCTTTCAGCATCACGTTATATCGCGGTTGAAGTTGCTTGATAAGGTTATTTTCCAGAAGGAACGTATCTTCCTCACTGTTCACCACGATATATTTTATTTTCCGTATTCTACGGACTAATATCCTTGTCTTCGGCTGATCATGGTACTTGTTGAAATAGGAAGAGACCCTCTTTTTCAGGTCCTTTGCTTTACCCACGTATATGACGGTCTCGTTCTCATCGTAGAATTGATAACAACCCGGTTGATGAGGAATGATAGCTAATGTATGTTTTAACTCATCCGTCATTTCATGTCGCTATATAGAGTATTTGATCATTGAGCAAATCTCAACCTCTTCTGGAAAATGTTTTCTCCCTTTCAGCTCTTCCAGTTCAATCAAAAAATTGATATAAATCTCTTTCACACCCAATTTTCTTACCAGGCTATAAGCTGCTACCATTGTGCCGCCTGTTGCTAACAAGTCGTCGTGTATAAGGACTACATCTTCTGGTGTTAACGCATCCTCGTGAATCTGTATCGCGTCCTCTCCATACTCTTTGGTGTATCGTTCCTCGATCACTTTATACGGGAGCTTCCCTGGTTTTCGAACCGGCACGAAGCCAGCTCCCAGTTTAATTGCCAAGGCAGGGCCCATGAAAAAACCTCTGGACTCGATGCCTACTACCTTTGTGATCCCTCTTCCTTTATACTTTTCATACAAGATTTCAGAGAGGTCCTTTATGTGTTCTGCCGACTGGAAAAGGGGGGTAATGTCTTTGAACTGGATGCCTGGAATTGGATAATCCGGGATGTTTCGAACTGCTTTTTTTAGTGTTTCAATGCTCATTTAATTTTGCCTTATATTAAAATGTTCCACGTGGAACATTTGCTTTATCGTCCCAAGAGAATCAGTAAGACGGAGATGTCGTTAGGAGACACTCCCGGTATCCTGCTCGCTTGGGCAATGGTTTCGGGGTTGATTTTCGTTAGTTTTTGTCGTGCTTCGGTAGATAGCGATTGTATTTCGTTATAATTAAACCGATCTTTGATACGTATATCTTCCAGCCTCGTGAGCTTGTCGGCCATGAGGCGTTCACGCTTGATGTACCCGCTATACTTCACCTTGATATTCGCCGATTCGATAATCTCTTCTTTTCGTTCTTCGATCGATCCTAACATCTCCTTCAGTGGGGCGACTTCTTGCGACATCAATTCGAGGTCGATAGTAGGCCTTGTTATAAGGTCTATTAATTTCACGCCTTGCTTTAATGGAGATGTTCCCAGTTGCTCAAGGAATGGGTTTATTCGATCTGCCTTGATTGAGAAGTTAGAGGCGAATTCTATGATCTCGTTTACTTTTTCTTCTTTCGCATCGAGTAGTTGTACCCGTTCAGAAGAGGCTAATCCCCATTCGTGCGACTTACGGGTGAGCCTTTCGTCCGCGTTGTCTTGGCGCAGCAGGATGCGGTATTCAGCCCTCGATGTGAACATCCGATAAGGCTCATCCACCCCCTTCGTGATCAAGTCGTCTATCAATACCCCTATGTACGCTTCATCTCTGCGCAGCGTGAAAGGCTCACCTCCATGGCAATTCACATGAGCGTTTATACCCGCCAGTAAACCTTGGGCCGCTGCCTCCTCGTAACCGGTGGTACCGTTTATTTGTCCAGCGAAAAATAGGTTTTTCACCTTCTTCGTCTCTAAAGTAGGGAGGAGCTGTGTCGGGTCGAAGAAGTCGTACTCTATCGCGTAGCCCGGCCGGAATATATGTACGTTCCGAAATGCCGGTACACGTTTCAGGGCCTTTAACTGTGTCTCTAAAGGGAGGGAAGATGAAAACCCGTTGAGGTAATATTCATGGGTTCGCTCTCCCTCCGGTTCTAAGAAGAGAAGGTGGCTTGTTTTATCGGAAAATGTGACAATCTTGGTCTCGATGCTCGGGCAGTAGCGGGGTCCAATGCTTTGAATTTGACCGTTGTACATCGGGGAATCGTGCAGCCCTTCGCGTAAAGCGTCGTGCACCTCTTCGCTGGTATATGCCATCCAGCAGCTGCGTTGGGTTAGGGAGCGCTGTACCTCCGGGAGATAGGAGAATTTGTGGAAATCATCTTCTCCTATCTGCTCTTCCATCTGGGTAAAATCGACCGTCCTGCCATCAATACGAACGGGTGTTCCCGTCTTCATGCGGTCTGTCTTAAAGCCCCTCTCGCTGAGCTGCTCTGTCATACCAAACGATGCCGGTTCACCGATACGCCCCCCGCCGATTTGGACTTTCCCCACGTGGATCAAGCCATTCAGGAAGGTACCATTGGTCAGGATCACGGCCTTTGCCGAGAACTCAACACCCATACGGGTCTTGACACCAGTGACTGCCGATCCTGTGGCTGCCGATTTGTCGAATTTCAGTTCGGTGACCATATCTTGCCACATATCCAAGTTGGGCGTATTCTCGATGATATCACGCCATGTTTCGATGTATTTCATCCGGTCGCTCTGTACCCGCGGGCTCCACATAGCAGGCCCTTTAGAGCGATTCAACATCCGGAATTGAATAGCTGTTTTGTCGCTTACAATACCGGATTGGCCACCCAGCGCATCGATTTCGCGCACGATCTGCCCCTTCGCGATTCCACCAACAGCTGGATTGCAACTCATCTGGGCAATCTTATTCATGTCCATCGTGATAAGCAATGTCTTAGAACCCAAATTTGCTGCTGCTGCTGCGGCTTCACAACCGGCATGTCCTGCACCCACTACTATTATGTCATATTTAAAATCCATTTATTCCTATTCTACAAACCTACAAAGATACTAAAAAAGAAAACCTTGTGGATATTCCTTATGTTAATTACAGGTAAGGTGTTTTAAATGTGTAGGATAGCTGATAAGGTGCAAGAACGGCTGATAGTCAGCAGGCCTATTTACAAATGTTGATTTTTTAGTGACTTTACTATATGTTCAAGAGTTCCAACGCACGGTTTTCCGCCTCCCGCATCTCTTTCTCTTCAGTTGCTGAATCGTCGGTCATCCCACATAGATGCAGGATACCATGGATGATTACTCGATAAAGTTCCTCCTCGAAAGAAACGTTATACATTTGTGAATTGGAGCGCACGGTGTCAAGGCTAATAAAAATGTCACCCGAGATAACCAGTCCCTCTGAATAATCAAAGGTAATGATATCGGTATAGTAATCGTGCTGAAGGAAGCGCCGGTTGATCTCTATAATTTTCTCGTCGTTACAAAACATGTAAGATATCTCGCCGGTACTCTTGCCGTACGTTTTTGCCACGGATCGTATCCAGTTTGCAGTCTCTCTTTTTTTGATGAGGGGGAAACTCACCTCTTCCGACTGAAAATTTATCGCCATAATATTAACAATTATTGACTTGGAGAACGCGTTATTTGTTATCCGAAAAATAAGTAGGCCACGAAAATAGCTGCTAAAATACTGCACAAATCCGCCAAAAGCGCTATGGGAACGGTGTAGCGGGAATTTTTGATGTTCACTGCCCCGTAGTAAACAGCCACGATATAGAACGTGGTATCGGTCGCACCCTGCATAACACTCGATAACCTACCCGCGAAAGAGTCTGCTCCGAATGTTTGCATCGTGTCGATCATCATCCCACGGGCACCGCTCCCGCTTAGCGGTTTCATGAGTGCGGTAGGCATGCCATCCACCCAGCGGGTATCGCTTCCGGTAAGGGCGACCAAGTCACGCAGCCCTTCCATCAAAAAATCCATCGCGCCTGATGCGCGAAACACGCCGATCCCCACCAAGATAGCGATCAAGAAAGGGATAATCATTACCGCGGTCTTGAACCCCTCCTTGGCTCCGTCGATAAACGCGTCGAAAATATTGATTTTTCGTTTCATCGCTTTGGTGATAAACATCACGATAATGCCAAACAGGATAATATTAGCGACGAGGCTGGATACGATGTTTACTTCCTCTTGTGGCATGGACCGGAAGAGAAGTACGGTTCCCGCGATCAGGGCAATCATCGCGATAAGGAAACCTAAAATCGCTCGACTGAAAATATTAATCCCTTGTTTTAGGCACACCGCGATCATCCCCACCAGGGTGGAAGAGAAAGTGGCAATCATGATGGGGATAAAGACGTCCGCGGGATTTGCGGCACCCAGTTGAGCCCGGTAGACCATCACGGTGACAGGGATCAACGTGAGTCCCGAAGCGTTTAGGACCAAGAACATGATCATGGGATTGGACGCTTCTTTTTTATTTGGATTGATCTCTTGGAGCTCCTGCATCGCTTTAAGACCAAATGGAGTGGCCGCGTTATCAAGCCCCAGCATATTGGCCGATATATTCATCAAGATAGATCCCGACGCGGGATGATTTTTCGGGATATCCGGAAAAAGTTTAGAGAAGAGTGGATCCACCGCTTTAGAGAACAGCTCCACCATCCCCCCCCGTTCGCCAATCTTCATCACTCCCAGCCATAGAGCCAATACCCCCGTTAAGCCGAGCGATATCTCGAATCCTGTTCGTGCCGAATCGTAGGTGGAGTTCATGATGTCGGTAAACACGTTCATATCCCCGAAAAAGATAAGCTTTACCAAAGCCACCACGAAAGCGATCAGGAAAAAGGCGATCCATATGTAGTTCAAAACCATATTAAAAGGAGTTCAAATGTGGGGTGTCAGAGCCCGTTAATATTTGTATCAAGCCATTGAATACGTTTTTCCACGAAATAAATTAGATAGTCCACTTCAGCTTGATACGAACCACGAATTATCTTTGAATTCCATTCTGGTTTCGTGATATCCCATCCAGCCCCGCCGTTTACGATAGGACTAAAATTCTTTGCCTGGGAAATTTGGAGACCCATGGCATGATTCTCTATAAAAGCAGGTAGCTTGTCTAAATCGGGTTTCACCTCGTTCCATCGTTTTTTTAGTTCAGAAACAAAATAAGGATCTTCAAAGAAACGATCGAACCAGGGCGATTTTGTTTTGATAAACCAACCGTCAGGGCCGGCAGAATCCGCGCCTTGCTCCCATGTGATATGATCGGCGTTACCAAATGCAATGTCGAAATCCCATACGAGTGGCTGTTCTATTTTCCCATTTCTCGGCAAGGCTAAGTAGCAACTGCCGCGCATGTTCCCATCCACGTTCTTACTTAACTCTTGAACAATGTAGTAGTTTATAAACGATTCAATATCAATATATTTTCTATATCCATCTACAGGATCTCGAAAGTTATCCGAGTACAAAACCTGTTCTGCTTTATTAAAATAGGACTTCACGTACTCGAACTGTGTGGGTGTAGGCTCGTCCGGGTCTTTAAACATGATGGGTAGTCCAACGTCCGGATATCCCCTGTCTGTTCGGAACTGATGCGGTGGTTCATCGAAATGGAAATCGAGCTCCAAAAAATACCCACCGGTAAGCGCTTCCCCATCGTTGTCGTTAGGTGTAACCAACTCTATATTAAACCTTTCCTCCGACACCTTTACATGCTCAGTTAATGCGTATACTCCTTGATATTCTCCATTCATATATAAATCGATGCTCAGGGATCCTGGGGTCCAACTCATCCCGGCAATACGCGAGATTTCGAATGCGGTGATATTCCTCAACAATGTTTTGTCAGTGTGATTGGCAAGCAACGCCCAGTCCCTGTCGGTGCTCATTCCCAAGAGAGATGCTTTGCTGTCTAACTTTAGTCGATAGGGCTTTTTATCCATCCCCCATGTAGAATTTCCACGTCCTCGTATGCCTGCTGTATGGGTTGATGAAACTTGATCGGAATAGTATGCATCGAGATCTTCCACTGTAATAGTGCTTCTCACGTAATTTTCTTTATCTAAAATGGGTAATCCTGATGTGTTGATATTTATTTGTGGAAGGCGAGGCAAGTCATGGGTGACAGTAACTGTATAATCTGTTTTAGTACCATCTTCCGCGAAAACACTATAAATAACCGGTTTACTGAAGTCGTTTTTCGTGATATCGCTGACCTGTTTTATTTCTCCAATATTCACCGAAGCACCTGAGTAAGTGAATGAAGCAATCAAACCATTAGAGGGGATGGCATATGGTATTGATATAGAGATAGTTGTGCCAGATATTGTACCCTTGATCGAAGCTTCAATCATAGGATTGAATTCAGAATGAAAAGTGAATGATTCAAGCTCGCTTGCAGAAGAAAGCTCTTTTTCTATCGGGTCAGCGCAAGAAATAGAAAACGAGAACAACAAGAGGTATAAGATCCATATACCCCCGTTTTTTCCAATTGGATACCTCGTGTGGCCCGACTCTCCTGTATCTCTGCCAGAGTGAGGTGTGTTGAAAGCTGTCATAATTCATGAGGTTTATATTTCACGATAAAACATATCAGTACAAATGTAAAACAATCACCCGGTTAATGCAAGAGATGCACTATTCTGTCCACGCGAAACTTGAATTTACGATAGATCGTCCATTTATTGTCCGCTTTCGATATCGAATGTCGTTTTTTTTAGTTAAGTTTGTGAAAACGAGATGTGAACGTGATCCGATGAGGTGGAAAGACTTTTTATATTTTCGGAAAGGTTCAAAAATCGGAGTTACCTTACTGCTTATCCTGATTCTGTTGACCCTTATCCTCAATATTTTGTTGAGTTACCGCGACTCATCCGGCATTGTTGTGGTTCAAAACGATTCTATCGCACAAGCTTTTGATGAGTTCCTCAAAACTTTGAAAACCAGTGATCCATCCCCTTCTCCTTCCGAATCTGATCCCGATTTTAGCCGCCCATCTGTACGCGAGAGCGAGAAAAATTTATCGGAAAGGAAATCCACTCGAAAGGAGGGCTCTTCTTCCTATTCTCGAACAACACCCCTCGATAGTGAGAACAAGAGTGAAGATACAGGGAACATGGAAGATTACGCGCATTACCCGAGAGTGGAAAAGCTGACTGAAGGTGAAACTATCTCCTTGAACGCGTCGGACACGGCTGACTGGAAGAAGATCCCCGGAATTGGCGAGGTATACTCCGCCCGGATAGTCGAGTATCGCGACCGTTTAGGCGGTTTTGCCCGAAAAGAACAACTGATGGAGGTCTACGGCGTCGACGATGAGCTGTACGCCCGAATAGCCCCTTACATTGAAATGAGCGGGAGTTGGGAAAAGGTGGCGGTCAACAAGCTGGAATTTAAAGAGCTGTTAAGTCATCCCTATCTAAGTTATAAACAAGTACAAGCGATCATGAACTTACGCCGCCGGAAAGGAGACATCGTCTCCATTCAAGAACTCGGCATGCTCGATGAATTTACTTCGGAAGATATTTACCGGCTGGAAC
>JAAYTC010000153.1 GCA_012518155.1 Bacteroidales bacterium
TTTACTAACGCTTTTACCACGGCGGCTATCAGTGCTCCATCGCGAGCTGGAATCATCACCGGTATGTATCAAACTTCTATCGGGTGTATGCACATGCGAACAACCAGTTATCGACGTTCGGTGGATAATCCGGTCGAATTTACTGCTGTGCCCCCGCATTATGTGAAAGCGTTTACCGAATATTTGCGAGTGGCAGGCTATTATTGCACGAACAACAGCAAAACCGACTACCAGTTCTCGAAAGACCCAGTGCCGGAAAGCATCTGGGATGATTGTAGCAGAACCGCGCATTATAAAAATAGGCCGGACAAGAATCAACCTTTCTTCGCGGTATTCAATTACACGGGAACGCATGAAAGCCAAAACTGGGACATTAGCAACGTGGAAACTGATCCTGCTAAAATAGCAGTCCCTCCCTATTATCCCGATACGGAAGTCGTACGTAGAAATCTCGCGAAAATGTACGATAACACGGTTAAACTTGATTCAATAGTAGGGAGCTTTCTGGATGAACTAGAAAGAGAGGGGCTGGCAGAGAACACGATCGTTTTTTTCTGGGGAGATCACGGCGATGGGCTACCACGTGCCAAACGGTGGCTTTATGATTCGGGACTTAATATCCCCTTGATTGTTCGCTGTCCGGGACAATTGAAGGCAGGTACCGTGAGCGACGATATGATTAGCGCTATCGATTTTGGGCCGACGGTACTTTCATTAGCGGGCGTGAAAATTCCAGTACATATGGAAGGCAGGGCTTTTTTGGGTGATCAAAAAGCAAATGCCCGTGAATATGTTTTCGCGGCGCGTGATAGAGTAGATGAATCGTACGATATGATTCGGTCGGTACGAAACAAAGACTATTTATACATTCGTAACTTTTACCCGAATGAACCGTACCATATTTGGGTGCCCTACCTGAATAGGATGCCGATCATGCAGGAAGTAATGCGCCTTGACGCGGAAAACAAATTGAATGCTTCTCAAAAACAATGGATGTCAGACCAGCGGCCCGCGGAAGAGCTATATGATGTGAAAGCCGATCCTTTCCAACTGAATAATTTAGCCGGGGACCCGAAATATAAAAACGTCCTGGAGGATATGCGTTTTCAACAGGACAAATGGAGCATTGAAACGGGAGATTTAGGGCATATGAACGAACCGGAAATGATCGAACAGATGTGGCCGGGAGGCATACAGCCCATGGCTGATAAACCCTATTTCATAGTCAACGCAAAAGAGGACAGGGGATCAAAAAATCATCAAACAGGAGGGGAGTACTCCGCGCCGATGACGTTGGCATTTCATTGCCCGACGCACGGCGCATCCATCGTATACACAACCCAGACAGGAGATAAGCCGCATTGGAAATTATATAGCGGGCCATTAAGGTTACCTCAAGGTGAACACACGGTTCGTGTTAAGGCTGTGCGGTATGGATATAAAAGTAGCGACGTGGTTACCGGACTATTTAAAATAAAATGAAGACTCATCATGAAAAAAACAATTACTCGTAATATTATGTGGAAATTATTCAAAATACAATGGTTTTTAGCAATTTATTTGCTGGTGATTCCTGCTTGTTCAGGAACATCTGAAA
>JAAYTC010000154.1 GCA_012518155.1 Bacteroidales bacterium
GCGGTTATGTTTGCAATCCCGGCAGGAGCGGTGATCTGGCTGATCTCCAATATTAACATTTCCGACCAGAGTGTTGCAATCTGGCTTATCAATGGACTCGATCCTTTGGGCATCCTGATCGGGCTCAATGGCGTGATCTTACTGGCTTACGTGATAGCCATCCCCGCTAACGAAATTGTGATTCCCACGATCATGATGCTCACGGCCCTCGTGGTAGGAGACGCGACGATAGGTTACGGGGCAGGTGTTATGTTCGAAGGGTCCACGAACGAAATCGCGACCCTGCTCCGCATGGGAGGATGGACCACGCTCACGGGGGTAAACTTGATGCTTTTCAGCTTGTTGCATAACCCGTGCAGTACTACTATTTACACCATTTACAAGGAAACGGGAAGCGCGAAATGGACCACCGTGGCTACACTCCTTCCCTTGCTCTACGGGTTTATGGTCTGTTTCTTGGTGACTACCGGTTGGAACTTATTTAATTGAATTAGGTGTGCCCATTACACAACTTTACGCTAAGTTTGCAATATGAACTCTCAAACGGAAGAAAATTATCTTAAAGCTCTTTTTTACTTATCTCGCCATAAGGAGGAGGTGAACGTTCGGGAACTTTCCGAGCGACTAGAAATTAAAATGCCCACCGTCACGAGCATGATGAAAAAACTGGCTGCTAAAGATCTCGTCCATTACGAGAGCTACAAGCCCGTGCGATTAACGGATGCAGGTAAAAAGACCGCCTCGCAGATTATCCGGAAACACCGCCTTACCGAAACGTTTCTGGTGAACAAAATGGGATTTGGCTGGGAAGAGGTGGACGAAATCGCGGAACAACTTGAGCATGTTCACTCGCCGAAGTTCTTCGAGAAAATGGACGAACTGTTGGGTTACCCAGTATTAGACCCCCATGGGTCACCCATTCCCGATAAAAAAGGGAATATAAAGACAGGGAGATATAAAAAAATAACCGAATTCAATCCCGGCGATGTGATAGAGTTGACGGCGGTTTTAGACACGTCGCACGAGTTTCTTTCGTTTCTCAACAACAAGGAACTCTCTTTAGGGATAAACATCGAAATAATCCACGTGGAGTCATTCGATAATTCGGTGATTGTTCGTTACACGGGACATCCGAGAGAGTTGCTCAGTGAGGCTATCAGCCAAAAACTATTAGCTGAAAAAAGGTAACCAAAAAAGCTGCCCTTGAGCAGCTTTTTCTGTTATTAATCAATCAACCGGCCCGAGATTAACCCAACGGATACCCCTCGGCATAGGTTTTGTTGAACAAGCGATTGTTCTCTGCCTCCGGATCATCCACGAATTTTTCGGCCGTTGGATCCCATTTAATAGGGCGTCCCAAATCATAGGCAATGTTCCCTAAAGTACAAACCGTACAAGAACGATGTCCTATTTCCACGGGAACTACCGGATCGGTGTTGTTCCGTAACGACTCAATAAAGTTTTCCAGATGCGGAATCTTGGTTTCATACGCTCCTTCTGTTTCTTCAATCACCGGCGGGTATAAACTTTCGTCGGATGCCTCGTAGTGCCCTCTCGACACTTCAATCCATCCTTTATCACCCCAGAATTTCACACCCTTCGTCTGTTGTTCGTTGAATGGTTCCTCTGTCATCACCACCCCGTCGGCGTACTTATAGGTTAAGAATTTCGTATCTTCATACCCTGCCGGGATAATTTCCACGGGGCCACTTTCATCCATACCAAGTCCCCATTGAGCGATATCAAACATGTGCGCCCCCCAGTCGGTAGTGAACCCACCGCCAAGCTCCTTATACCAGCGCCAGGCACCCCATATTTTCTCATTTTCCTCGGGATCAAGTGAAATGGGAGGATTTAACTCTGAATTGTAATGCACGTACTGCGACGGTCCTAACCACATGGGCCAGTTCAGGTCAGCCGGTACGGGCTCTTCCGGCAAATCGTATGGCGTAGGAGGAGCTCCCACGTACGCGTTTACTCGTTCGATTTTACCCAGTTTTCCATCCTGTACCATTTTCACGGCGTGTTGAAAATTGGCATCGGAACGCTGTTGGCTACCTACTCCCAAGATAACACCATTGTCGCGCACTGCCTTAGTAAGCAATTGACCCTCCTTGATAGTGAAAGTCAGCGGCTTCTCGAGATACACGTTTTTCTTTGCCTTGCAAGCATCAATCGCCATGTGCGCGTGCCAGTGATCGGGCGTGGCTATTACCACGGCATCGATATCTGCGCGAGCGATTAACTCTTTATAGTCTTCATAGACCTCCACGGTTACCTCTTGCTCAATGTTGGCATAGTGATTATTTACTCGCTTTAAAAAACGTTCCCGTTTAATGCCGTACACATCACTACCGGCCACCACTTCCACACCCGGGATACCGATATACCCGTTAAGCAGGTACATTGCTTGTCTACCTAGACCAATAAAACCAAGGCGAATGATGCCATCATCTCCGCTGCTTTTAGCTTGAGTGCACGATGTGATGAAGCGTGGAAAAAAAGCTGCTCCCACTGCACCAACTGCAGCTGTTTTAATAAATTTTCTTCTTGTAAATTGATTACTCATGACTTTAGATTATCTAATAAAATGACAATATTCTAATTTTTATGTAAAAGTATTCATTTATTATCAATTATCCCCCTTTTCGTTGAAAAAAGTAGCTAAAATACAATATTATATCCACTCTTCTAATTTTTTCCGATCCAAAACTTTCAATTCCTTTTTATATAAAGATATAATTCCTTCCCGTATCATCTCTCCCAACGTGCGCGCCAAAGAGGGACGTTGCACCCCAAAATACTCTGCCAATTGCGTTTGGGTGCGCTTAAGCATGAACGAGTCCTTCTCCGAAGTCGTATTTTCTAATATGTAAAGTGATAATTTCCCCTTGATACTCTTGATGGACATCATTTGTACTTTTTTTGAGAGGAAAACCGTCATGTTTGAATTCACTTTCATGAAGTTGGTCATCAATATCTCGTTCCCCATCATTTCTTTGAGCCACAACGATTTTGGAATAATATAAAAAAGACTATTTTCTGCTGTTATTACATCTACCGGATAACGATTTTCGGATGCGACCAAAAACGCGGGAGCCAAGGGCCTTACCGGTTCAATAAATTCTATCTCCAATATATTACCCTCTTTGGTGACCATTTCGGTTCGCACCAATCCCTCCATCAGTAGAAATAACGAGTGGATGGTATCCCCTTGGCGCACCACGTGACTGCCCTTATCCACCGTTCGTGTTTCCACGACACAGCGTTCTAGGATTTCATTGATATCCTTTTCGGATAGATGAAAGAAAAGCGGACAAGAAGTAACGCTGCTATCGGACATATCGAATTCAGTTGTTTACTGACAAAAATAGCTCTTTTTTTCGAGACATGATGGAGAAAACGCAGGGTAAAACGGCAAAAGAAAACAATAGACGTATGCACGGTGGCCGATACTTTGAATAAAAACGCTTGAGGAGGACTCCTTTAATGTAAGTTAATAAGATCTGCTTGTAACCGTGGTTACATCTTTTCCAAGCCCAGGTAGCTAATTTTGTGATAAAAAGAAATTAAGTTATGGGAAAAATGTTTTGTTATCAGTGTCAAGAAACCGCGAAAAACGAGGGATGCACCATCCAGGGTGTATGTGGAAAAACAGCCGACGTGGCCAACCTGCAAGATTTGCTGATGTTCCTCTGCAAGGGGATCTCTCACTACACCGTCCGCTTAAGGGAACTGGGCATCGAGATACCGCAAATCAACAAGTTCATCACCGACAGCCTCTTTATGACCATCACCAACGCGAATTTCGATAAAAGTCGATTTATTACTCGTGTATTGATGGCGTACGAGATGCGGAACGCGGCCAAAGAACATTTACTCTCCGCGGGCGGAAGCCTCGAGGGCATCACCTACGACGGTGCTTTCTGGCAAGGAGACACCGAGGCCGAGATGGCCGAAAAAGCACTGGAAACAAGTGTTTTGGCAACGGAAGACGAGGATATCCGCTCGCTCCGAGAGCTCACTACCTATGGGCTGAAAGGCATGGCAGCGTACGCGGAGCACGCCTTCAACCTGGGCTACGAGGATAACTCGATCTACGGGTTCATGCAGCGGGCGCTGGTTGAGGTGACCGACGACTCGCTCAACGTGGAACAGCTCACCGCCCTGGTTCTCGAAACGGGCAAGTACGGCGTGGAGGTGATGGCTCTCTTGGATAAAGCCAATACCGGAAGCTACGGACACCCCGAGATCACGAAAGTGAACCTAGGTGTACGAAATAACCCCGGCATCCTCATTAGTGGACATGACATGAAAGATATGGAGGAGCTACTGAAACAGACCGAAGGCACGGGAGTGGATGTATACACTCACAGCGAGATGCTGCCAGCCAACTACTATCCCGCCTTCAAGAAATACAGCCACTTCGTGGGTAACTACGGCAGCGCATGGTGGAACCAGATCGTGGACTTCGAGAGCTTCAATGGCCCAATCCTCTTCACCACCAACTGCATTGTCCCACCACGAAAGGCATCCACTTATGGCGACCGTGTGTACACCACCGGAGCTTCAGGCTTCGAGGGATTCACGCACATCGAAGACCGGGAGAATGGCCAACCCAAGGATTTTTCCGCGCTGATTGAACACGCCAAGAAGTGCGCACCTCCCACCGAGATCGAAACAGGAGAGATCGTGGGCGGGTTTGCACACAATCAGGTAATCGCTTTGGCCGACAAAATCGTGGATGCAGTAAAGAGTGGTGCGATCCGTAAATTTTTCGTGATGGGCGGGTGCGACGGCCGGGTAAAGGGGCGCAACTACTACACCGAGTTCGCGGAAAAACTGCCCATGGACACGGTAATTCTCACCGCGGGATGCGCGAAATACCGTTACAATAAACTTCCCCTTGGCGATATTAACGGAATTCCACGGGTGCTCGATGCGGGACAGTGCAACGATAGCTACTCGCTTGTGAAGATCGCGCTGGCACTCAAAGAAGCTTTTGGGTTAGACGACCTGAACGACCTGCCCATCGTGTACAACATCGCGTGGTACGAGCAGAAAGCAGTGATCGTGCTATTGGCTTTACTCTCGCTGGGCGTGAAAAACACCCATCTGGGGCCTACCCTCCCCGCGTTCCTTTCGCCCAACGTGGTGAACGTGCTGGTCAACAAGTTCGGAATCGCGGGAATCAATAGCGTGGACGAAGATATGAAAGTGATGCTTGAGGCATAAAAACCCACTTTGTAACTTCGATTACAGTTTATATTGAATCTAAATAGTACTTTTGCTAATAAGTAGGCCATCCGAACGAAGTCAACTATCCTTGAACGATCGCGTGGCAAACATTCATTTTTTAAATGGTAAGATTATGGCAACATACGAAAAATCAAAAGTGATCGCCCTCGAGGAGTCCATCGAATACGCTTCGGGCGGGGTCATCAGCAAGCAAGTAACCCGGAACAAGGCAGGGAACATCACCCTTTTCTCGTTCGATAAAGGTCAAGGATTGACCGAGCACACGGCCAACTACGACGCCTTTGTGCAGATTCTTGATGGCCAGTCGGAAATCACGATAGACGGTAAACCGCACATGCTCAACAAGGGCGACTGCATCATCATGCCGGCCAACATACCCCACGCACTGAAGGCAGTGGAGCGCTTTAAGATGTTACTCACCATGATACGCGGCGAAGAATAATGAACAAACAAAACAGCACCCCGGAGCAACGCAAAGAGCTGTTGCGCCACCTACTCCTGCGACTGCACGAAGGAGATAATCCCGAGGTTTTGCGCCAACGGTTGATTGATGTATTGCGAACCATCCCGTATAATGAGGTGGTGGAGGTAGAGCAGGAAATGATTGACAGCAATGCCCTTACCGCGGAGGAGATTTTGGAGTTTTGCGACCTACATACGGCCGTTCTCGATGGAAGCATCGACTTGGAAGGCGTAAAAGAGGTACCCGCCGGTCACCCAGTGGACACGTTCAAAAAGGAGAATAGCGCGATCCGCGAGCAGGTGGACGCGTACGAAGCAACGAAGAAGAAGATCGAAACGATTGACGACAGTCAGGTATCGGGATACGTGCTACAGCTTCGAACCATCTTCAACAACTTCTCGGATATCGAAAAGCACTACCTGCGTAAGGAGTACCTCCTGTTCCCGTTCTTGGAGAAGCACCTGATCACGGGTCCCCCGAAAGTGATGTGGGGTAAGCACGAC
>JAAYTC010000155.1 GCA_012518155.1 Bacteroidales bacterium
CAATCGATTGGACGAACTTAGCGTTTGGTTACATGAAAACCGATTATAACGTACGTTGCTATTTTCGGGACGGTAAATGGAGCCTACCGGAACTGGAAACTTCTGAGCACTTGAACCTGCACATGGCCGCTACCTGTCTTCATTACGGACAAGAGGTGTTTGAAGGATTAAAAGCTTTCCGCGGGAAAGACGGGAAAGTACGTATTTTCAGAATGAGAGAGAACGCGTTACGTTTGCAATCCTCCTGCCGAGGCATCATGATGGCCGAGTTACCGGTGGAACTTTTCGAGGAGATGGTGCTACTCGCCGTGAGAAAAAATGAACGCTTCGTGCCACCTTACGGGAGCGGGGCATCGCTTTATATACGTCCTTTGCTGATTGGTACCAGCGCTCAAGTCGGCGTGAAACCCGCCGCGGAGTATACCTTCCTGATTTTCGTGACACCCGTGGGTCCCTATTTCAAGGAAGGTTTCAAGCCCACTCCCATGGTGATATTGCGGGAATACGACCGCGCGGCCCCTCTGGGTACGGGAACCTATAAGGTGGGAGGTAACTACGCGGCTAGCCTGAAGTCGGGCCAATTAGCCCACGAGATGGGTTATTCAGCCGTGCTTTACCTTGACGCCCGCGAAAAGAAGTATATAGATGAATGTGGCCCGGCCAATTTCTTCGGGATTAAAGATAACACCTACATCACTCCCAAATCGGAATCGATCCTTCCATCTATAACCAACAAGAGTTTGATGCAGCTGGCCGAGGATATGGGACTTAAGGTGGAGCGTCGACCCGTGCTTGAGGAGGAGTTAGCAACATTCGAAGAGGCGGGAGCATGTGGCACCGCGGCCGTGATCAGCCCCATTTCTCGAATCGATGATCTCAGCGAGGACCGCACCTACGAATTCGCGAAGGATGGTAAAGCAGGACCAATCAGTGAGAAACTGTATAACAAGCTTCGCGCCATTCAATATGGCGACGAGCAAGATAAATACGGCTGGGTGACTATAGTTGAGTAGCCCACTCTTTATAGGAGTGGATGGAGAGGTAGGAATTGTAGTAACGCACGTTACCTGTAACCTCCTCTCCCAACCATTCCGGTCTTTCAAACGGTTCATCCTCGCTTTCCAGTTCTACCTCCGCGACAAGAAGTCCTTCGTTTTTACCGTGAAACTCGTCTACTTCAAACAGGTGATCCCCTATTTTCACAAGGTGTCGTGTCTTGTCAATCACTCCTTCGCCACACAGAGTGAGCATTTCAGCCGCGTCTTCGACCGGTATCTCGTACTCCCACTCGTGGCGGGTTATCGCTCCTTCCTCCAAGGCGCTCTTTACCGTGATAAAAGCTTGTTCACCCCTGATACGTACCCGTACCACGCTAACACCCGTGAGGGACAAGTATCCCTGCTGGATAGGGTAGCTTTTGTACACGTCCGACTTATAGTCGCCGTTCACCAGAAATTTTCGTTCAATCTCGTAGGCCATGCTATTTTTTTTGTAAAAGTAGTGGTTATTCTTTTCAGGAGAGTGCTTGAAGAGGAGAAAATAAAAAAACTATGTTCTTAAGCCTCCGTAATCGCTACGAAAAAATAAAAACATAGTTAAGATTTTGGTTGGATTAAAAATCAATGCGCGTAATTCTATTTTTTAATGAATCCACTGGTAAAGTTAATACGTCGCCTCTATTCGAGCACCGGCTTCTCACACGAATCGGCATAAATGAGGAATAATTCCACAAATTGCAGCGAAGGTCCTCATAAACGGCCCGTTAATTAATTATAACTGTCGATCCGTCATAGAACAAATGAATAAACGAGCGGTTTAATATTTTGTATCTGATCCGTTTTCAGATATTGAAAAGAAAAAAGTTATGGACTCGAAAAAAGCGGAAGACAAGAGCCAAAAAGGCTCCCGATCTACCAATGAAAAAAAGACTGCAAACAAGTCGAAGGGGAGTAACAGTGATCAGGAAAATCGTACCGGAAGGGGGAACAAAAAGGATTCCGACAACCAGCGCC
>JAAYTC010000156.1 GCA_012518155.1 Bacteroidales bacterium
ATGTTGAACGAGCTGTTTCGTGAAGATCATTAATAGGTATGGTTTCACTGAAAGTCTATAAAACGGTATGCAAAGAAACACGAATAACAGAATAAACACCATAATGCCTAATTTATAAATTAAATCAATAAACTCGATGGAAGGAAATTTGAAATTTTTCGCCAAGTCACTTTTGTTTGCTTCTCTTCTATTTGTCTGCTGCCAGCAGCCACGAAACGAGAATAGTGTACACGACTTAATGGTGGGAGTTTCAGTGGTAGATATGACACCACCGATAGGATACCCGGTTCATAAAGTCACGAGTGATGGTGTGCTCGATCCCCTTGAAATAAAGGCGATGGTGTTTGAACAGGGAGAGCATGTCGGGGCATTGGTCATGGTAGATCTTTTTTATATGCCATTGGAACTTTCTGATTTAGTACGTACACTGGCTGCTGAAAAAACGGGAATTCCTGTTCCTAATATCTGTTTGGCTGCCACACATACCCATGCCGACCCAACTTGTTACGATGAGATTGAAGAATACACTTTAAAAATAAACGCCCATGAATTCATTGAAAAGGAGGAGTACGTGTACGTTGAACAGTTGGTGCAAAAAATAGTAACCTCCATTTTCGAGGCCCAAGCAAAGCTCAAGCCGGTAGTGTTAAAATCTGGCATGGTGCATGTCGATGGATTGTCGTTCAATAGGAGGCACCTTATGACGGATGGTACCGTGAGGATGAATGGGGGATTCCTAAACCCAGCTATTATCAGGACGGTCGGGCCTATAGACCCCGAACTGGGCATACTGCTGTTTGAAGATAAACTGGATAAAAAAGCATTCGTGTCATTCACTACCTTTGCCATGCAATTGGCAACCATTGGAAGCACAACGAAATTCAGCAGTGATTTTCCTTATTTCTTAGAACAAGGGTTGCAGCAACATTTTGGGAGTGGTTTTTTATCCGTCTTTGGTGAAGGTCCCTCTGCCGATGTCAATCACTGGGACATCACCCAGCCTGGCCCCCAAATAGGGTATGAAGATGCTACCTCGAAGGTGGGTGAAAAACTGGCTGCTGCTTTTTTGCAAAATTTATCGGCACTAGAAAGAAATAACAACGAGTCATTAATGATTGATAACAAAATAGTAGGGCTGCCACTACAATCTTACAGTAGCATGGATCTAGAGTGGGCCATCAACCATAAAGACTCAACGATATCGTCTCTGGTCACGGCACGAATAAACAAAATCCGGTCGCTGCATAAGCTACGAGAAAAATATGGAGATGTGATTCCCATGGAAATACAGGTGTTTGCCTTTAACGATGAGACCGCGATAGTAACCTTACCCGGTCAAATTTTCGTGGAGCTCGGATTAGAACTTAAAAGTAAATCCCCTTTTAAAAATACGCTTGTACTTACTCTAGCAAACAGCCACGAGGAGACGATCCCTTTAAGAAAAGCTTTCCCGGAAGGTAGTTACGAAATCATTTATTCACTGATTGAGTCAGGAGGGGGTGAAATGTTAATTGAAGGGGCAGTATCATTATTAAACGAGGTAAAACAAAATATGTAGTAACTCTCAGGTTTTTTAAAGAAGCAATGATTATATGAAGGACAATAATTTAATTTCACGTCGAGAATTTATTGGCGGCTTAGTATTAGCAACAACCATGGGGCCTCTCCTTGCTTCGTGTAGTAGGCCGAGCTGGAAGTTAGGCTGTTATACGCGCGCTTGGGGCAACCGTCATTACCTTATAGCCTTGGACGGAATGGTGGAAGCAGGCTACAAGTACGTGGGGCTTAGTACACATGATAATGGAAGGGTAATCGACCGAGAGACACTCCCGGAAGTAGCTATTCAAGTAGGAGAAGAGATAAAAAAGCGAGGATTAAAGCTGGCAACACTTTCTGGAGGTGGCTTCGATTTAAAAGAATCAATTGATGGCGGAATCGTGCAGTTAAAACAACTGATCGATAATGCTGCATACTGTGGAGCACCCATCATTCAGATCAACGATGTGCCTGATCCCGATCTTGCTGAAAAGTTTTATAAAGTAATTTCCGAGAGTTGCGACTACGCGGCGGAAAAAGGGGTGATGATTACTGTTAAACCGCATGGATCTACAGGAGCCGTTTGTCGATCTTTTGTAGATAAAGTCGGGAATAAGAACTTCAAACTCTGGTATGATCCGGGGAATGTCTGTTTCTACACGGAGGGCAAGGTAAATCCGGTGGATGATGCAGATAAGCTTGATGGTGTTGTCGTGGGCATGGCCGTGAAAGATTTTCGTTTGCCGAAAAACGTGAGTATTACACCGGGTACAGGCATGGTTGATTTCCCTAATCTCATAAAACGTTTGCGAAAAGGAGGATTTAAAAACGGTCCCCTTATCGTGGAGTGCTTGAACGATGGGGATTTATCTTACGTGAATGAAGAAGCTAGAAAGACACGTGAATTTTTAGAGGAGATAACAAGCAATCTATAAACTTACAAACTAAGATATGAAAACAAATCGCAGAAATTTTTTAAAGACTGTCGGAGTTACCGGCGGTATTGCAGTTACGGGTGGATTAACGGGATGTATCGAGGGGAAATCTAGTCCTGAGGCAAATAAGCCAATTATCTGGGATATTTCGAAAAATAAAAACAGACAAACATTCAATATGAGTGGTTACGCCGCTCCGAAAATTGATCTGCTTAGGATTGGTTATATTGGAATTGGAGGTAGAGGATTGGCAGCTGTAAAAAGAATGAGTCTTCTAGAAGGTGTAGAAATTAAAGCACTTAGCGATTTGCATATGGATCGTGTAAATGCAGCGCAAGAACATCTTAAGAAATTAGGTATGCCCGAGGCAAAGGGATACGCCGATGGGAGCCAGGACTTATGGAAGGAGTTGTGCTTGTTAGAAGATATTGATCTTATTTACGTGGCAACCCCTAGAGATTTGCACCCTGAAATGTGTGTTTTTGCCATGGAAAACGGGAAGCATGTAGCTACTGAAATTCCCGCGGCTAGAACATTGGATGAATGCTGGCAACTGGTGGAGACATCCGAAAAGACAAAAAAACACTGCAGTATGATCGAAAATTGCGTGTATGATTTTTGGGAGTTGCTAATCCTTAATATGACGAGACAAGGTTTTTTTGGCGAAATTTCGCACGTGGATGCAGCGTATATTTCTAATCAGAAAGATATAAATCTCCGCAAAGATCTGGAATGGCGTACCAAGGAATTCATAAATCGGGATGGTAACCTGTACCCCACCCACGGGTTGGGACCCGCGTGCCAAATACTAAATATAAATCGAGGAGATAGACTTGATTATATGGTTTCGATGTCGTCGAACGATTTCGTCATGGAAGAGGAAATCGAGAGGCGAGCACAAGAGGATGACTACTATAAACAATACATCGGACAGTGGAAGTTGGGAAATATGAATACTTCCGTTATAAAAACCGTGAACGGGAAAACAATTCAATTACAATATAACGTGAGTAATCCGCGCCCCGGTACCCGCGTGTTTTGGGTGGTCGGTACCAAGGGAATTGCAAAAAAACAGCCATATCCCTCTCGAATTTCTCGGGGTGGAGCTTGGTTGAAAGAGGAGGAACTTAAAGCACTTGAGGAACAGTATTCACCACCCATCGTGAAAATTGTTGGTGAAATGGCTAAAAAGGTGGGTGGACACGGAGGGATGGACTTCCTGATGCAATGGAGGTTGGTCGACTGCCTGAGAAATGGACTACCATTGGATATGGACGTGTATGATGCAGCAGCTTGGAGCTCAATTGTCCCTTTAAGTGAATGGTCTGTTGCCAATGGATCCAATCCGGTAAAAATACCTGATTTTACACGTGGTGCTTACAAAACGAACGCCCCGCTCGATATCGAAATGTCGCTAGGTGGAGGCAGTACAACAATTAAAAAAACGATTAATTTCGATGATGATTATTTTTGAAGTGAATACGATGCTATACATGAAAAATAAAGGTAAAAGTTATGTACAACAAAAAAATATTTCAATTCGGTCCTGAATTTGTCATTTTAATAGTGTTATGCCTGTTCTTCGCGGTACCTATTCAAGCAATGACGAATCAAACGGTACCCGATAAAAACGAACAAAAAGTTTTTAAGGCGGGTGCAGCGAGAAGTAACATCACCCCACACCTTGGAGGTATTATAGTGGGTGGATGGGTCGGTACTGAAGCTGCACATATTCATGATGATCTTCACGTGCGTACGCTGGTTCTAGATGATGGTGCAAATAAGCTGGCCTTTGTGGTCGCGGATGTACTGGGCGTGCATCAAGACTTGGCCGATGCAGCCAAAAGGTTAATTTCAGGAAAAACAGGTATTCCTTTTTCCAATATCATTATTTCAGCCATCCACACGCACTCGGCAACCAGCGTGATGGGTGTCGGGAACACTCGACGGGATTGGAATGTGCATCTTTTCGATGATTACCAGCGTTTCGTAATCCAACGAATAGCTGATTGCGTGCAGGTAGCCGTGAATAATCTGGAGCCGGCACGCATCGGATGGGGAGTTGTATCCGCGCCTGAACACGTGTTTGTTCGTCGCTGGAATCTTAAAGAACCGATTATAAACCCCTTCGGAGAATATGATAAAGTTCAAATGAATCCGGGCCATAATAATACCAATAAACTGACCCCTGCCGGAGTGCCCGACCCGGACGTCTCTTTTATCTCGGTACAGTCTGCCGAGGGACGCCCCCTTGCCTTGTTCGCGAACTACTCTCTTCATTACGTGGGAGGAGTTCCGCGTAACGATATTTCGGCTGATTACTTTGCCGTTTTCTCAGATCATATTCAAGAGCTTTTAAATGCTGACAGGCAAGATCCGCCTTTCATTGGAATCATGTCTAACGGTACTTCCGGCGATGTTAATAACATTAATTACGGCGGTACCCCGGAGAGAAATGAACCCTACGCGAAGATGCGATACGTGGGAAGAGATATCGCACAAAAGGTGTTCGAGGCAAATAAAACGATTAAGTATCATGATTGGGTGCCCCTGAGAGCGCGACTAAGTGAGGTTACATTAGAGGTGAGAAAACCGGATCAAAAGACGATAGAACGAGCAAAAACTATCCTCAGCAGACACGATTCAATAAAGCCCATGCACCCGCATGAAAGAAATTACGCGGAACGAACTTTCACGCAGTTAAGGCGGCCCGAAAAAATAAATATTCCATTACACGTATTTGGAATTGGTGATCTGGGTGTGGCAAGTATTCCCTTTGAAGTTTTCGCGGAAACAGGATTGGAGATTAAAGAAAAAAGCCCCTTTGATCAAACATTCGTGATCGGGATCTCCGGGGGGTATTACGGTTATCTTCCAACGCCAAAACAACACGAGTTAGGCGGGTACGAAACTTGGCTGGGGAGTAGCAGCGTGGAGATAGAAGCATCGGAAAAAATTGTAGCGGAATTGCTGACGTTGTTAAAACAGATAGAATGATGAATTCCATATCTCCCCGGGAATACGCGGTGATCAAAATGATTTAACCGACGTCACGCTGGCATCGGATTTTATTACGATTGACTGTTGTAATTATGCTGATTATGAATAAAAAAGCACTGTTTTGTCTGTTCTGTGTTACTTGTTTGGCCTTTGATCTGTCGGGTCAATCCACGAGTTTTACCTTTTCAAACCAGGCCGAATCTTCCAGTTTGTCTCCTACCGCGGACAGCATCGCGGGGCATGTCGTGGCCTGGGGGGATATCGACGGGGACGGATGGGAAGACCTTTTTATTGGAGTTTTCTCTTACAAAGGGCGAACCAATATGCTCTTCCGCAATAAAAACGGGGCGTTTGAATTTGACGATCAAGAGGTGTTCCGTTTTCCAACGCGGTCGACAGGCATGGTCTTCGCGGATTTGGATAACGACGGGGACCTGGACCTTTATTTCGCGAGCATGCCCGTGGAAGAAGACAAGAAAAAGACGCTCCTGGATGGAGCGTCGGGCAACAGGCTCTTTCGCAATGACGGAAAGGGTGGGTTTACCGACATCTCCGAAGTAAGCGGGGCCTGCCCGGTTGACCTGGGAGGTCGCGGGGTCGCCGTTTTTGATTATGACGGGGACGGGCTCCCCGATATTCTTGCCGGCTCGGATCCGATGCCGGGATATAGCGGGTCACAAACGACCACGTCGAGGCTGTTTAAAAACCTTGGCAACCTCCGGTTTAAAGATGTCACAAAAGAGGCGGGCATCCCGGAGAATGCTCCCGGGTACGGAGTTGTCCCCTGCGACTTTAATGACGACGGTTGGCCCGATTTTTTCCTTGCCGCCAGTGACGGGGGCAACCGGTTGTTTATCAACGATGGAAAAGGACGCTTTCACGAGAACGAGAAGTTGAATGAACTGTTTAAATGGCAATGGACCGGGGGTGACAATATGGTGTGCGGGGTGGCGATTGGCGATGTCAACAGGGACGGGCTGATGGATATCGTTCTAGGTTCCCATTTTCTGTCTCCTTGGTATTATCCCCAGCCTGTCAGGCTATTCTTAAACCGGGGGGAGATCAATGGCGGGTTGTCTTTCGAGGAGGTCACCTTGCAAGCGGGCCTTCCTCCCATTCATATTAAAACGCCGCACGTGGAGATCCGGGATTTCGACAACGACGGCTGGCCCGACATATACGCCTCCGCGGTCAAATTCAGGGGCGATTCAATTTACCCGATCATATCCAAAAACTTGGGTGTGTCAGGGAAAGGAGTCCCTAAATTTGTGACGGATGCGAACGACGTCAATGATTTTCCCACGCTCGACGAAATAAATTTCGATAGAACTCATAAACGAAGCGACTTTTTTTCAAAATCCAGGACGAAAAGAGGATTACCTATTTTGCCCCTGGTCCCACTTGTGATTACAATAACGACGGGCTCATGGACATATTCCTGGCTAGCTGGTGGCCTGAGTTTCCTTCGATGCTTCTTCGTAATGAAACGGTGAACCCGAACAACTGGCTAAAAGTCAGGGTTCAAAACGTCAAAGGCGTCAACCGGATGGGATTGGGAAGCAAGGTGAGGATCTACAAGGAGGGACAACTGGGTGAAGCGGAGGGCCTGATCGGGAGTAACGAGGTATGCGTTAGCAACGGTTATGCCTCCGGACAAACCGCGGTGGTTCATTTCGGGCTGGGGGAAAACTCCACTGTGGATGTTGAAGTGATCCTGCCCCATAACAAGGGCAAAATTGTAAGGAAGGGAATAAATGCAAACCAGTTAGTCACGATAAATTGATGCGAGACACCGTGAAAATGGTGAGAAAATGCTGGATAGACATGAGGAAAAGTATATTATATGACGAAAGTGAATTACAAAGAACCGTTCAATCATGAAAAATAAAACAATAGTGATATTTCTCATTTGTGCTCTGTTTGTGCCTCTTCAGGCTCAGCAACAGCAGCCAATAAAACACCTTCAGGCAGGGGCGGCCACTACAAACATTTCACCCCCTGTAAACAGTGAAATGTACGGTGACGTTACAGTAGTGAACATTCATGACGAGCTGCGCGCACGCGGCTTGGTTTTGGATGATGGCGAAAAGAGATTAGCCTTTGTTGTAGTTGACATCATAGGCTTAAATCGAGAATTAATTGATGAAGCCAAGCGTGTAATCCACGAAGAAACTGGTTTGTTGCCTGAACATATTATGGTGTCAGCTACCCACACGCACTCGATGGTGCGCGCTACCGGCTCCCAACCTTTTAATGAATACCAGAAACTTATCATTAGACGAATTGTGGATGTGGTTAGAAAAGCTATTTATAACCTAGAACCTGCGCGCGTGGGGTGGGGGGTTGGTTCCGTCCCTGAGCATGTCTTTGTTCGCCGTTGGTTTATGAAACCCGGTAGTCCTGTACCCAATCCTTATGGAGGGGAAGATAAGGTTATGATGAATCCCGGCAGGTTGAACCCTAATATTGTTGAACCCGCCGGAGAACCTGATCCCGAAGTGACGGTTATCTCTGTTCAGTCTCTTGCAGGCAGGCCGATCGCCTTATTCGCGAACTACTCCCTTCACTACGTGGGTGGAGTAACGACAGGAAACATCTCGGCAGATTATTTCGCGGTCTTTGCAGACCGGATCCAGGAATTACTTGGAGCCGACCGCCAAGATCCCCCATTCGTCGGAATTATGTCAAATGGAACATCTGGAGATGTAAACAATATAAATTACGCCGTACCTGGCCAAAATTATCCTCCTTACGCAAGGATGAAGGTAGTGGCAAACGATGTTGCGAAAGAGGCCATGAAAGTATATGAAAATATTGAACATCATGACTGGGTAAGCCTCCAGTCCACACAAGAGGAGCTTACACTGAAGACGAGGAAACTTGATGATAAAATGGCTAAGATAGCGGAAGAAATTTTGGCATCCACGGATGATAAACGGGTAGGTCCACATAGGAGCAGCCACCGTTACATTAGAGGACAGTTAAGCCGACTCAAGATGCCAGATAATGTAAATATACTGCTACAAGCTTTTAAGATAGGAGATCTTGCTATTGCTGCAATCCCCTTTGAAGTTTTCGCGGAAACAGGATTGGAGATTAAAGAAAAGAGTAGTTTCAAGCCCACTTTTACAGTATCCTTTGCGAATGGTACCTTCGGATATCTTCCGACGCCCAGGCAGCATGAATGGGGCGGTTATGAATCGTGGGTCAGTAGATTCGAGTACAACACGTCAGAGAGAATTGTCGATACCTTAATGGAAATGTTTGATAAATTCAATTAAACAAACAAAGGGGTATCTGTTTTGTATATAATAATGATAAAAAATGATCGAAATGGATCCCCGCGATATTTATATTTTAATATGTAAGTGGGTTTGGTAGAGTGTTTTATGATAATTCTTGATTCAATGTAATTGAGATTGACATTTTATTAACTAATTTGTGATCGTTTTAGTGAAAATATTTGATTATATTTGCATGATTCAGTTTTGCAATGATGATGTTCGAATTGTATGCAACTCTTTAATACGTGAAAAGTAATTTTTATAATCACGTTCTGATAAAAACACGTTTATGATATGACAAACCGTAGAGATTTTCTAAAACAGGCCGTTGCGTTAGGAGTCGTGAGCAGCGTGGCACCTAGGACTTTTTCTCAGCAAGTGAGAAATCATGATAGCGGACAAAAAATGATTTGGGCAAACCTTCTTCATCTGAGTTACAACATGTGGGAAGATAATGTTCCCGAAAAATATAACGATGACAATTATAATTGCGTCACCTGCCAAGAAGCCAGGGAATGGGCACATGGATATCGAGACTTCCTTACCTTTGATGAAGCTACTTGGAACGCGCTCCTTAAAGAGATGTCCGCTGTAGGAATGAACATGGTGATTATTGATTTAGGAGATGCCATTCAATATGAGAGCCATCCCGAAATAGCGGTTAAAAACGCTTGGAAACCAGAAAAGTTACGGTCTGAATTGGCTAAAATGCGAAAATTGGGATTGGAACCGATACCTAAGCTCAATTTTGCCACTTCACACGATGTGTGGCTCGGTGAATATGCTAAAATGGTTTCAACCAAAAAGTATTACGAGGTGTGCAAGAATTTAATCAATGAAGTGATTGAACTGTTTGATAAGCCCCGCTTTTTTCATTTAGGCATGGATGAAGAGACCGCTGGGCATCAAGCGAGGTACAATTACGCGGTGATTCGCCAGCACGATTTATGGTGGAATGATTTTTACTTTTTCGTGGACCTAGTGGAAAAACAAAATGTGCGCCCTTGGGTTTGGTCTGATTACGGCTGGCACCATCCGGAACTTTTCTTCGAAAAAATGCCGAAATCAGTGTTACAAAGTAACTGGTATTATGGAACGGAATTCGACCTGACAAAAAAAGGTGATCAAATTCAAAAGTACGTGAAATTTTACCACGACTTGGAAGAGTATGGTTATGACCAAGTACCAACGGGTAGCAACCACTCTAACACGGTGAACATGGAAGCTACCGTTGATTATTGTAAAGAGATTATCCATCCATCGAGACTATATGGATTCATGACTGCCCCTTGGCGTCCCACGATGCTTCAATGTTTAGATAGGCATAAGGAAGCTATTACCCAACTAGGCCGATCAATAAAAATCTTCAGATAGTAAGTGAACAGAGGATATATATTGCCCTGAATGAAATATTTACGAAATGGAATTACACGATAAAATTATACTGAAATCAAAAGATGGAGATGAATTTACTGTTCGTCGACTTCTAAAAACAGATAAAGAACACCTGCAAAAATTTGGTAAGTCGTTGTCTGAGGTGTCCACTGCTACCTTTTTACCTCATTCATACGATGATGATACCGTAAACGCGTACCTTGAGCGCTCAGAAACGGGAGAAGATCTTACATTGGGGCTCTTTTTCGATGATAGAATAATTGCTTACTTTTTTCTCTGGTATTTTACCAATCCGATACCCTTATTGGGAATGGGGATACTGGATGAGTTCCAAGGAAAAGGGTTGGGCAAAAGAATGATGCAGCTCCTGATTGATGCGGCCCGTGATAAAGGCCTTGACGGTATTGAACTTACAACCTTGCCTGATAATCATCGGGCATATGCTCTCTATGAAAGCGTGGGTTTTCAGCACTACGCGGATGTAAATAATAAAGTAGGCGATGGACGGATAGTAGTTGAACGGGCAATGTTTTTGCAATTTAACCCGGAAGCATCTCCTTCGATAGAACTACACAAACCCCCGGTAGAAATAAACTCGTAAACGAACTGTAATGAATACAAAGAAAAATTACTATTACCCCCTTGTGATAATGGGAATATTATTCTTCGTTTTCGGGGTAATGACTTGGGCAAGCGCGATACTAATACCATATTTTAAGGTTGGACTTGAATTGAGTAATACGCAGGCGGCATTAGTAGCTGTTGCCTCATTTATATCCTATTTTATTTTCTCCATTCCCGCATCCAGTTTCCTGAATGTTGTAGGATATAAAAAAGGACTTATCATTGGACTGTTTGTTATGTCAGTCGGTGCATTACTGTTTATTCCAGCAGCTTTATCTCGACAGTACACCATTTTTTTGATTGCAATTTTTGTAATAAGCATTGGAATGGTTTTGCTTCAAACAGCGGCAAATCCTTACGTGACCATCATCGGCCCTCGTGAAAGTACCGCCCAGAGAATGGGATTCATGGGTATGGCAAATAGATTAGGGGGTGTTCTCACGCAGTTGATATTCAGCAGTATATTGCTGAGTGACGCGGGTGATATTTCTAGTCGACTGAATATCGCCTCTCCTGGAGAAAAAGAGTTGATACTCACCGAGTACTTATCAAAGGTTATTAACCCCTATATTTTTCTTGCCCTCTTCTTCGTGATTGTGGCTGTATTGATCTATTTTTCAAATATACCAAACCTGAAAGATGAAGAGGAAAATAAAATCACAGAAGGTACGGAACGGAAAAGCATTCTCAGTTTTCCCTATCTCGTGTTAGGAGTAATTGCACTCTTTTTAGATGGATCAATCTCCGTTGCTGTGAACAATAGCATACTATATGGCGACGCTCTTGGAATTCCTTTTACAATTTCACGCCATTTCAGTACCTATGCCTTGACTTTCACGTTGATCGGATTTTTTGGAAATACGATACTTATACCTAAATACCTGACTCAGCAGAAAGCTGTTATACTGTGTGCTTTTACTGGTTTTATTTTAACGCTGTTCTCCTTTTTCACCGATGGTGTGGTGTCAGTTTGGTTTTTGTTGGCACAAGCCTTTCTCTCTGCCTTTACCTGGGGATCGATATGGGGTTTGGCAATCAGGAATATAGGTAAATATACCAAACTTGGATCTGCCTTATTGTTGATGACGTTAATCTCCTACGCGATTGCACCGGTGATTTTCGGTAAAATTATTGATTTGAATCCTATGAACCCTAATTTGGCGGTTCTTATGTTAGTGCCTACTTATGCTTACCTGTTTTACTACGGTAAGAAAGGATATAGAGTAGAATATTGGAAAAAGAGAGGATGATTAATCATATGACGAAACAAGTAAATAGGGGAGGTCTCGTTCGTGTAAAAGGAAATGTCCTGTCGGAGACAGGGATTACAAAGAAAATTATGACAATCGAAAATGGTGTCATTAAGGCTATATCGAATCCATATGATATAGAAGATGATAATGTGATTAACGTTGATGACTCATATATAGTTCCCGGATTTATCGATATGCATATACACGGGCTTCATTACTCACTGATAGATAACGGTGTGAAAGATCTGGTTGAAATTTCAAAAGAGTTGCCTCGCTACGGTGTAACCGGATTTTTACCTACCGTGGCACCCCGACCAAAAGGAGAAGACGCGGAATTTCTTAAACGATTATCACAAACGAAGGTAGAGGGAACGCGAATATTGGGTTTTCATCTCGAGGGACCATTCCTGAAAATTACCGGTTCGTTAACCTCGGAAGCGATATCCGGCTCTGATACCGGAAGGGTGAAGGCATTGATTGAAGCGGCAAAACCCTACAGGGCGATATTTAGTATTTCGCCCGATGTGGAGGGAATTGAACAGTTGATCCCTTTGATGGCAGAGAACGATACCCCCGTTTTTATTACCCATACGGCTGCCAATGTGGCGCAGACACAACGTGCAATAGCACTGGGAGCACGACACGCTACCCACTTTTATGATGTGTTCCCATGCCCGGAGATTTCTGATCCTGGAGTAAGGCCATGTGGCGCGGTAGAAGCCATTTTGGCCAATGAAACCGTGAGTGTCGATTTCATTTTGGATGGTGTGCATGTTGATCCGATTGCCGTTAAAATGGCATTGGTGAGCAAGCAAAATGGCCCCGGCCGTGTGTGCTTGATAACGGATGCGAACGTGGGAGCCGGGCTCGAACCGGGACGCTTCGTTTTTGGGGGTAGTGGTGAAATTGAGTTTGCTTATAAAGGTGCTCCGGCACGATTGGTGAAAGATAATACGCTCGCGGGAAGTGGGTTGACCATGGATCAGGCATTGAGGAATGCAATAAAATGGTTGAACTTGGAGTTGCCTCAGGCGATTAACCTGGTGAGTAAAAACCCCGCGGAGATACTTGGGCTGGAAACTAAAAAAGGGACATTAGCCGTGGGATATGATGCAGATTTTACAATATTAGATAAAAATTACAATGTGTTGCAAACCTGGATTGGAGGTCAATGCCGTTATAAAATTTAGTCACGATAGAAACAATTGAACATGAGAAATTTTTCTGAAGAATTCGAATTTAGCCCTTCTCAGTGGGTACCTTTTAAGGACAAGGAAGAGATCGAAAAAGCGATCAATATCAAAAGGGAAGATATTGAAAAACATTCAAATCCCGATTTTAAGATTAAAGTCGTTCCGGATGCAGATGTTGAACACTATTGGATAGCCGATATGTTCAAACGAATTAAGTATTCAGCGGATCATGGGGAAAAATTAGTAATGATATTGCCCAATCCGGCACCTATCTATAGGCATTTAGCCCGATTAATTAACGTGTGTAAGGTTGATTGCCGAAACATATACGCGTTTGCAATGGATGAGTACGCCGACGAAAACGGTAAGATTGCTCCCGAGAACTGGAAATTCGGATTCACATACTCGATGATGAAATATTTTTATTACGAACTGGACGAAAAGTTGCGGCCGAAGAAAGAGCAATTCGTGGGTTTTACTGATAAAAATGTGAATGATTACAGTAAAATGATTGCTGATCATGGTGGAGCAGATATTTGCTATAGTGGTCCGGGATGGACAGGACATTTGGCTTTTATAGAACCCGACGCCCCGGAGTTTCAAGGTACACTGGAGGAGTGGAAACAAATGAACGCTCGAATATGTACTCTAAGTCCCTTCACTCTTGCCCAAAATTCGCTACACGGCTGTTTCGGCAAAAGTGGAAACTTGGCAGCGGTACCGCCGAAAGCAGCGACAATCGGACCGATTGATGTGATTAATGCTAAAAATAGATTCGATACACACGCGATAACCGTGCATGGTACCACAACTGCTTGGCAACGTACTATATCACGGCTCGTTTTGCATGGTCCGGTTACACCTTTAGTGCCAGAATCTATATTACAAACGCTTCCTACCGAAGTGTACGTCTCTGAAACAATCGCTCAGAATATTGAACCCGATTGGAACAAAGGGTACTGATTAAATGGACAAGATATAACGTTTCACTTGGAAAATGAATCAACAATTTAACTTGAGGGCGGGAGCTGCTACAGTAGATATTACCCCTGAAGAAATGCATTTTCTTCACGGCTATCCATTCATAGAACGGATGAGTACAGGGACACACGATCCCCTTCTGAGTTCGGCTCTTTATCTCACGGATGGCCGAGAACAGGTGCTACTCATCTCAAACGATGTTATCTATGTGGATAAAAAATCGGTGGAACGTGTCCGTCATAATATTTTTCTTGAAACCGGTGTTTCCACCCAAAATATCATGATCGCGGCCACCCATACTCATTCGGGGCCCGTAACGGTGGATTGTGTGATTAGTGAAAATGATCCTGTTGTACCCGAAGTTGATAAACGATACGTGGAATACATGGAGAAAGGGATCGTGGAATCTGCCCGGAAGGCGTTTGAAAATGCGGAACCGGCGGAATTGACATTCCTGAAAGGTGATGCAACGGGTTTGGGAACAAATAGACACGATCCACAGGGAGCGAAAGATATGGATGTACCCGCGATGATTGTTCGCGGTAGTAAAGAGAAATATATCGCGTGTATGTTAGTATGCACGATGCATCCCACGGTCCTTCACGAGGATTCGACATTGTATAGCAGCGATTTTCCGTACTTCGCTCGGAAAGCTTTACAACAAGATCTTTTCGGCAAAGAATGTCCGATTATCTATTTTACCGGACCGGCTGGTAATCAAAGTCCCCGTCATGTCACGAGGGAGAATACATTCAAGGAGGCTCGAAGGCTAGGGGAAATTGTTGCCAACTCTATCAAAGCCGAACTACCGGGAAACAAAAGATATATTCCTAACTCGGTTATTTCTACAAAACAAGTTTTTACTGACTTGATAAAGAGGCAATTTCCTCAAACAGAATTAGCCAAAAAACATCTTGATGAAACAAGTGATCGCTTCAACTATCTTAAGGAACACTCTTCTGATCCA
>JAAYTC010000157.1 GCA_012518155.1 Bacteroidales bacterium
CTATCATTAAAAAACTGTATTAATTTTGTTGTTGATGTGAATCCTCAAAGGAAACAGATGGGTGGAGGTAGAGTTATTCCGTTTCATGAAAAATGATTAACTTCGCAAACACGTTCACTGAAAACAACATGAGTGAAAAAATAAGGGATACTTCATTGGAAGAGAAAGCAGTGCCGGACGAGGAGCGTCTGGAGGACGAGTATGGACTGGAGGCGAACGATGATGTTGATTCGTTGAGTATCTATCCGAACGCGGAAGTGCGGGTAGAAAAAGTTCAGTTTAGCGTGTTGCACCTGAAACGTTTGTACGAGGATCGAAAGGAATTAATCTTGAATCCTGACTTCCAAAGGAAAGACGTGTGGAAGGGGAAGCAACGCTCAGAATTGATCGAGTCGATTCTCATGGGGATACCTATTCCCATCATGTACCTGTTTGAAACAGCGAACGGGCGCAAGCAGGTGGTGGATGGACGGCAGAGAATTACAACCATCATCGATTATTTGAATAATGAATTTCCGTTGAGGGATTTGAAGATTCTTCACGATCTAAACGGTTCTCGTTTCAGGGATCTGGACAAGAAACTGCAAGGGATTTTCGAGGATTACCAGCTTCACGTGTACGTGATTCAACCGCCTACCCCGGAACGGGTGAAGTATGATATTTTCGACCGGGTGAACCGGGGGGGCACGCGCCTGAATAACCAGGAGATGAGAAACGCGCTCTACGGGGGCAAGGCCACGAAATTATTGAAGGAGTTAAGTGAATCGGAACCTTTCCTTGAAGCTACCGAGCGGGGGGTTTCACCTGCCAGGATGAAGGATCAGTATATTATTCTACGAACATTGGCCTTCTTACTTTGGCGGAACGGCGACCTACAGGAAATAAAGGGCATGGAGCCGATCGAGTACAAGAGCGATATCGATGATTTCTTGGCAAAAGTGATGATTGCTATAAATGGGTGTCCGGAGGATGAGGTGATTGAGGATGTCAGAAGTAAGTTCTTGCTGGCAATGAAGAGGATTCACAGGGTTTTGGGAAAGGACGCGTTCCGATTCGAGCCAAAGGAAAGTGGAACACGCAGGCCTATCAACATGTTGTTGTTCGAGACACTGACGTACCTGTTTACTTTCGAGGAGGCTGATAACAAAATGGTGAAATCCTTAGTCAAAGATTGGAAAAAGGGGATCGACAAGACGGGAGGGGCATTCAGAGAAAGTGTTGACGCCACGTCGAGCGTGATTGCCCGGTTCGAGAATGTGGAAGAGATACTGGTGGAAATAAGAATGTTCGAGTGATGATAGATAAAATAGAGATAAAAAATTACAAGTGTATATCCGAAGAGACAATTAAAGGGTTCCCGCTGACGGTGATTACCGGGTTGAACTCGACCGGGAAATCGAGCGTGCTGCAAGCGGTCTTGTTGCTTAACAAGATGTCGACAAAGAACGGGGCCATTTACTTGTCGAAGTTACCATCCGCGTTTCCCACCATCCGCAACCGGTACGAGAATGCGAAAGAGATTGATATTCGGTTGACGGTGGGCGGCAAGAAGATGCGGTGGCATATGATGGAGGATGGAACTCATACCATTTCTGGGGAAGATGTCGGACTGGAAATAGAGAGAGACCTGTTCTACTTATCAGCCGAGCGAACGGGCACGGAGGCAATCTCGTCGGTTTCTTCTGAAGCGAAGTGCGGTACGAAAGGGGAGTTTCTTTTGGGAACGTTCGAACAAGAAAAATCGATTCCGGTGATTCAAGAGCTGGTGAAGGAGTCATCCTCATTCAACTGTTCATCGAGACGCATTGCGATCATATGATTAATAAGATTCGGCATGAGGTGTACAAAAAAAGATTGGATGCTTCGGCAGTGGGGATCTTGTATAAAGAGGATATTCGTTCTCCTTTCCTTAGAATATCCATTCTACCGGACGGTAAGTTGAGTGAGGATTTCCCTACAGGCTTTTTTGATGCCACATTAGCAGAATTAATAGAGATAGAGTGATATGGCATCGTATGGTTTGGTTTTGAGTGATGAGCTTCAGGAGGTGTATCTTGATTTTAAAGAGAAAAATAATTTCGATCAGGATATTGTTCAACGATTATTTCAATACTTCAAAGGTCTTTTCATTACTAACACGGCTCAAATGAAGCGGATTGGTAGGGAGATGACACCTGCAATTGAGCAACAGCTCCGCGGAGCGGGGTATACCAGCCAATCGTTGGAGGACTTGGCGAAAAAAACGGTATACAAGATTATTCTCACGACTGATAAAAGCACGTTCCCGCACGTTAATATTCATGGAGACACGATTGAAAATAACCTCTCGGGATGTTTTATGAGGGGGGATAGACGA
>JAAYTC010000158.1 GCA_012518155.1 Bacteroidales bacterium
CTCCCCGTGGATATTCACCCCGATACCGCCACACACGTAGTGAGCCGCGGGTGCCACCGGAATCATCTCTCGGGTAATGTCGATGCCGTAAGAGAGGCATTTTTCATAAATGGTAGGGAAATGGCGTTTGGTCTCCTCCCCGTTTTTATGGGTCACGTCCAAGTAGACATGCTCTTCCCCTCGTTCCTTCATTTCGGAGTCGATGGCACGTGCAACGATATCTCGTGGAGCGAGCGAATCCCGCTCATCATATTTGTGCATGAACTCCTTTCCATCGAGTGTTTTTAAGATACCTCCATACCCCCTCATCGCCTCGGTTATAAGGAACGAGGGACGCGCACCGGGATGATAGAGTGCCGTGGGGTGAAACTGCACGAACTCCATTCCCTTCACCTCCCCTTTTGCACGAGCTACCATAGCGATTCCGTCGCCGGTTGCCACGTCGGGGTTGGTCGTAGTTTGGTAAACGGCACCGATACCACCGGTAGCCATTAAGGTTACCCTCGAAAGAAAAGTGTCGATTTCACCGGTGTCGCCGTTAAGAATATACGCGCCATAACATTCGATACCCGGCGTGTGCCGAGTAACAATCTGTCCCATATGATGCTGGGTAAGCACCTCGATCGCGAAATGACGTTCATACAGTTCAATATTGGGATGGTTCCTGACAGCCTCTATCAGGCTCATCTGTATTTCCGCCCCCGTTTTATCCTTATGATGCAAGATGCGAAAATCGGAGTGCCCCCCCTCCCGGTGCAGGTCGAAGTTACCATGATCGTCCTTGTCAAAATCTACTCCCCATCGAATCAGTTCTCGAATTTGTTCGGGTGCTTCACGCACCACCTTTTCCACCACTTTCGCGTCGCACAGGCCGGCACCGGCATCCAACGTATCAGCAATATGGTTTTCGAAGTGGTCCCAAGGATTGGTCACCGAGGCGATTCCTCCTTGCGCGTAGTAAGTGTTAGCGTCCTCCAGCGGGTTTTTGGCCACGATAGCCACCGAGCCATGCCGGGCCACTTTCAGCGCGAAGCTCATACCGGCTATCCCGGAACCAATCACCAAAAAATCGTATCTATATGTCATCTTCTATTCATCCTACAATCCAGCTGCTTCGTTAGCCGAGAAAACCTGCATACATTAATTTCAATTCCTGCTGTTACACGCGTTTATCGAGCGAAGCACTCTTTACATGTCACAAAAATAAACAATTATTTGTTGTTGCTCTCTACCGGGATATCTTTTGTAAAGTAGATGATTTTCCCTTCGCCGGTAACACCCTCTCCTATCACTTGATAGGTGGTGGGGGTATCCGCCGAATAAAACTCGACAACCGCTTTTCCTGTTCGGGAAAAGTGCACGTTAGGTTTCCAGTAGATCGTGGTTCGAAAATCGGGCTCCGAAGAGGCTACCTCCTCCGGTGTTTCGTACTTCGGCGAATAAAACTCCGCGGCTTGTTGGTACCCCAACGGCTGAATTCGGTCGATATTTGGCGACATACTATTTTTTTGTTCAAAGCCACTTTTGGTGGTTATTACTACTGCTCCGCTCGTGTTGGGATAATACCCTAACATAAACGTGTTATCTTTCATGACAAACAGGTTATCGATAGAGTTCACGTCGATTGCATCGAGTTGATCAAAAAAATCTTCATAAACCATGTCATCGATTACGAATAAAACCGGACTATCCGATCGGGTGGTCGTCACTCGATCGGATTTCACGATAATCCCCGGGCTCGATATCAGCAGTGAGCGCAAGCTGCTAACTTTCCTTTTTTCAATATCCTCCGCGCTAATTAAACCGGTAGAGGAGATAGGAGAGTAGAACTTCGATTTCGTGTACTGTTCTTGTCTTGAGGCTGTAACTAGCACCTCCCCCAGCATGATTGTCCGGATTCCATGTTTTAAAGAATACTCATCGTTTGCCTTTTTCAAATATTCATCGATATCATAATTAGCCGGGTAGTCGGCCTCCCCCCTAAAGGGCAATGTAGCGAAAGAAGATGAGGGGAAAGTTTCCTCCTCTAGATGGATAAGGTTACGGCTGCTCCCTTTTTTACTTATCGATTGTACCGTGATCTGGGTTCCTTCGGGGTATTCCACCATAAACATGAAACGTCCTTTATTATCAGCCAAGGTAGTTTCGGTACTTAATAACGTGTCAAGTGTCGCGATCAGCGTTATTTCTCCCTCCTCCATGCTTCTCAGCAGTGCTTCCGTTCTCCCTTTTATTTCCTGAAACAGCTCGGGTTGAAAATTATCCGGCGTACGTATCTCTCCTTTTAGTACGCGTGGAATATCATATCTTCTCCACCCTTGGGTTGTCATCAACGCGTCGAGTGCCAACCGATCGGTCGGATGGCCGGTAAAATAACGCGCGGGCGACTCGATATAACCTTGAAGTTCGGAAGAGAGCAAAAGCGTTGATATTAAGTTATTTGTTGTGTCGTGAACCACCCGGTTCTTATCGGTCACCGAAAGAGAAAAGTTATCATAGGCCGAGACAGTATCCACCCCCTCCAATTCAACGGTAAGTGCGATCCGTTCTCGTGGCTGATACACCGATGCTGAAAGTTCTGTTTTCACTTCCGCGAAATCTTTTTCGTTGTGATTGAATATTAACCGCTCGCTAAGTATCTCCAAGTTTTTGTTAAGCAGCAGGAAACCGGTAATCCCCGACGGGAAAGCCTCCTCGGGGAAGGCATAGCTATCGGTTTCCGGCGACCAGGGCTTATGGTAAAGCGGGAAGCCTTTATTATGGATAAGCAGCGAAACAGAATCGTCGGGAGCATCAGCCCCTTTTAGCAGTGTGACTAAAACCCGATCGCTGCCTCGCCGCATGCTCACCGTCCTTGCGCGGGGTTCTGCCGCGGGTAGATCGATTCGCTTGACCGTGCCGTTTTTGGTTTCACACACGGCGTAATACGTTTCATCCGGCTCCACGGAAAGATGGAATGACCCCATGCCTAACTTGTAGGAGGTAAATACCGCGACCTCCTCGTCGTTAGAATTGTAAACAGCCCCTGTTACCCTCTCCCCCAAGCCGGCAGAATTAATGGCCTTAAATCCCACGCGACAGGTGTGGCCCGGGATCAAGTATCCCCCCTCGGGATGAAACGTGATATCGACATCTTCCGGGGCGTATGGAATCGCGAAATAACGGTTATATATTCGTCCCTCGTGAACGATACCCAGTAAAAGGTTTCGGTTGTTTCTACGTCTCGTTAACGAAAACGACCAGCTGTAGTTAGTTTCGCCCTTAGGCGCGAGCGTGCGGGTAGTTTCATCGGAGAGCTTCACGGTCACGATCTCCGGTGCAACCGTGTCTGTATTGATGCGGTTCACGAATCGAAAATTAACATCGACTCGGTTATTCTCGATTTTAAAGTTCGCGATGGGCTCTATTTGCAGGGAGTAGGGATCGAACACGCTGATTTTTTTCTTGAAAAACGCTTCATTTCCTCGATTTCTCGCGTATCGGGTATATGCTCGCAGCGTGTAGTCCCCTTCGGCCAGATCCTCCTCCAAGTCGATGTAACCCGAGTAAACCCCCAAGCTATCGGGTCGGATCTTCACTCGTTTCACCAACTCTTCAAACGGGGTAAAAAGCTCTAAATAGATATATCGGCTCAAAAAAGCGGGATGGCCGCTCGCTGCATCAAGCAGGTGGATGCGCGACCAAATTCGCTCTCCCGAAATATAGGTTGATTTATCGGTTTGAACATATATTTTTTCATGCGGGAAGGAGATCAGTTGCTCGTTGAGATGATTGATAACCGGATCTAGCTCCCGCGCATTTTCCTGCGCGAACGCGTAGGGCATACAATAAATAAAAAAGAGGATGAAAATAGTTTTTTTCATGCCAAATGAATCATTAAGAGGTTAGTCAGGGATATCATCTGAAACAAAGATAACGGTTTTTTTTATACCTCGATTCCTAAATTGATCTGCCGTAGTTAAAAACAGCGCTATTATTGCATTTGTTGCTATAAAATGTTTTCTTTGTGCAACGTTCAGCAGAAACCGATTCATGGGATATTTATTATTGAAACTTTCGACGCATGAAGCAGTTGCCCTTTTTTCTTCTTTTGCTCTGCTCCTTATTTTTCGTGAGCACGCGGGGCTTACATTCAGCCCAGCAACAAGACCCCACCTACATGTTAAGAGGGAGGGTGTTGGGCGGCGATACCAATCAGCCCTTGGTTAACGCCAGCATCACGGTTGATCGAGCAAACGTTTCAAGCGTCACTAACCAAGACGGTTATTTTTCGATACGTGTACCCGTCTCAACCCGCAATTCGAGCCTCGTCATTCGACACCTCGGTTACGAAAACCGAGAGGTTCCGATAATCACGCTAATTGACAACCCCAACAATCATATCATGCTAATTCCTGCTTCCATTGAGCTCAGTGAGGTAGAAGTGGTGTCGGGCGATGGAACAAAACTGGTACAAGAGGCATTGTTACGAATTCCCCAAAATTATCCCGATGACCCCTCCATGATGGTAGCATTTTATCGCGAATCGGTAAAGAAGGGATCTCGTCACATCTCCCTCGTGGAAGCGGTGTTAGATATCTACAAAGCATCGTACCGGTCGTATAGCAACGATCAATCCCGGATCTACATCGGTAGAAAGGCGACCGATATTTCGCCTCGCGATACCGTTTTAATGAAATTTCAAGGAGGCATAAGCGACGCTTTGATGCTGGATATCGCGAAAAATCCAGAAATTGTTTTTGGAACAGATGGAACGGAATACGAGTATCATATCGATGGTTTAATCAGCATTAATAACGAACCCCACTACGTTATTTCATTCACCCCTCGCCAGGGGATCCCTCATATTCTTTTCAGGGGCACCATTTACCTGGAGGCTCAATCTCTTGCCTTTGCTCGCATGGAGTTTAACATGAACGTGGAAGATAGAAAAGATGCCGCGAACATATTTATTCGCCGGAAGCCCTCCCGCATGAGGGTTGAAGTAACTAACGCTCAATACGTGGTGGACTTTACAGAAAGCAACGGAAAATGGTTTTTTAATTACAGTGCCACCGAAGTGGGATTCCGGGTTCGGTGGACGAACCGGTTCTTTGGTCTGTTTGCTACTACCTACACCATCGGATCAGAGATAGCCATCACCGACAGGTATGCCAACAACGTGGTTCGATTCCCTCGAAACGAGCGAATCAGGTCGACCGACGTGATCGCTGAAAAAGTAGAACATTTCCTCGACCCGGACTTTTGGGGAGAGTATAACGTGATCGAACCCGATCAAGAGATAACGGACGCGATTAAACGGCTGAGCGGGAAACTGCAGCGACGCGAATAACAAAATAAAGCCTCGTTCGCGGAAAAAGTTCGGAAAAAATGAACAAACGGTTTGTAGTTACCTTTTTTAGGCGTATCTTTGCAAGCCAAAAATGTTTTAAAAGTAATAGTTACAAACAAGCATGTATTTAGATTCTGCAAAAAAGAAGGAGATCTTCGCCAAATACGGGAAGTCTAACACTGATACTGGCTCACCAGAAGCACAGATAGCATTGTTTTCCCACCGTATTTCGCATTTGACTGGACATTTAAAGTCAAACAAAAAAGATTATAACACCGAAAGAGCACTGAGAATTTTAGTCGGCAAGCGCCGTCGTTTACTGGATTACTTGGTCGAGAAGGATATCGAAAGGTATCGTTCCATTATCAAGGAATTAGGTATCCGGAAGTAATTTTCTCGGAAAAATTTAAAAAAAGGCAGATCCCCGTGATTTGCCTTTTTTTGTTTGACACGTTCGTTTCTCCCCGGCCGGCCACTCACTTTTTTTCACAAACGTTGACGCGTATATTTTTTCTCATCGCGTAAGTAAAAAAAACCGGCCGGAACAAAATAAACACAACAGACACGTTATCAACCAATTGGCGACATGTTCACTTTTTCACGCTTTCAAAACATATTCTATAACTATGTTTTATAATATGTTTTTTTATTTTGTGAATTCAAAATAGTCCCCTATCTTTGTATCGATAACCTAAAACAATCTTTTTCACCTTAAAAATAGTATCACGTTAACCAATACAAAAGGGGCCTTCTCGATCGAGGTGGCCTCTTTTTCTGTTAAAATTTAGGATCTCTTGCATTTTGTCACGAAATAAAACTATATTTGAGGAATAAATCAATTGTTTTCCGTGATATGAACAACTTATTTCTTTTAAATGATCGAGGAGGCCCATTCTGATGAAACGCATACTAATTCTAATTGATTACTCCAGTGAATTTAGCCGCCGTCTGCTGAAAGGATTAATCCAGTACTCGAACGACCATGGGCCATGGATATTTTATCGTCTGCCCACCTACTATAAAACATTGTACGGCAAAGAGGGTATCGTGGAATGGGCGAAAGAGTGGAAAGCCGATGCCATCATTGCCCGATGGGACCACGAAGGCACGAACCTACTGGCCACGTTAAACATCCCCATCATCCTCCAGAACTACAAATCCCGGAGCCCCTATTTCTCGAACCTCACCGGTGACTACATTGGCACGGGCGAAATGGCTGCACGCTTTTTCATTAAAAGGCGTTACCGCAACCTTGCATATTATGGTAACAAAGGGGTGATATGGTCGCGGGAGCGAGGCGAAGGGTTTCGGCGGGAAGCAGAAAAGGCGAACCTCAACTACTATTATTTTGAAACAGAGAACTTGAACGGTGAAGATTGGGACACCAGCCACATGAAACTCGACGATTGGCTGCTTTCACTTCCCAAGCCGGTAGGACTGTTCGCGTGCGACGATAGCTTCGCGTTAAGGGTATCGCAGAGTTGCACGATTAATAATATTCGAATTCCGGAAGAGATATCGCTCATGGGAGTGGATAACGATGAGTTGATATGCCACCTTTCCGACCCTCCCATTTCATCGATCGTGACAGACGTGGAAAAAGGCGGCTACGAAGCGGGGAGATTGATTGACCGTATGATAAGCGGGGAGATCGAAGAACCCTTTAATATTATAATCAACCCTACACGGTTCGAGCTTCGTAAATCCACGGAAAAGTATGATATCACGAACGAGTATATTTCTCAGGTTGTCAATTTCATCGAGGACAATTTCACTACTAATATTGATATCGAGGGACTTACCGAGCTTGTACCTTTATCGCGGCGAAACTTGGAAGTAAAATTCAAAGAAGAGATGGGAACCTCCATTTACCAGTTCATCTTGAGTTGCCGGATCGACTATTTCGCTCGTTTGCTGTTGACTACCGACCGAACCCTTTTCGACTTGGCGCTGGAATCAGGATTTAATGATTGCAAGAATATCGCTCGAATCTTTAAAAAATTAAAGGGCTGTACCCCCACCGAATACCGAAAAGAATTCATGGATGACATCCTATAACGATTTTTGAAATCAACATTACGCTTTTAAAGCAATATTCAGCCCGTTAAAAAATACTTTTGTGTAATAAAGGCGTATAAATGCCTGTTTTTATTCTCATCACGAAATATAACACGTATTATAATGAGCAGTATTCCGGAAATCAAACATGTCAAGGACAAAAGTACCACCATCAAATCGATGATAATACTGGCACTTTTGTATTTTATTTTTGGGTTGGTATCATGGGTTAACACCATATTGATCCCCTACTTCGAGTTAACACTACAGTTATCGCGTTTTGAATCCTACTTGGTAAC
>JAAYTC010000159.1 GCA_012518155.1 Bacteroidales bacterium
ACTTTTTCAGGGAACCGGAGTTGAAGAAGCTACTGGAAAAACAACTTTCGCTGATCGGCGACTTGGAACGAATCATCTCAAAAGCAGCCGTGGGGAGAATCAGTCCCCGCGAAGTGGTGCAGCTAAAGGTGGCACTCACGGCCATCGAGCCGATACGAGAAGCGTTCTTGGCGTCGGATAACCCTTCACTACAGAAGATGGGGAAGCAGTTAGATCCCTGCACGGCCGTACGCGATCGCGTAGAGAAAGAGATCAAGCCCGACCCACCGGCGCTGTTGCACAAGGGGGGGTATATACGGGATAAGGTGGACGAGGAGCTGGATGAACTGCGACAGATCGCTTTCTCCGGAAAGGATTACTTGATGCAGCTCCAACAACGGGAGAGCGAACGAACCGGCATCCCTTCCCTTAAGGTGGCGTTTAATAACGTGTTCGGCTATTACATCGAGGTGCGGAACACGCACAAGGATAAAGTACCGGCCGAGTGGACCCGGAAGCAGACGCTGGTGAGCGCGGAACGATACATTACCGAGGAACTGAAACAGTACGAGGAGAAGATACTGGGCGCGGAGGAGAAGATTATCGCGCTCGAAAGCCGGATATACACGGCACTGGTAGAGAGCCTCATCGAGTATATCTCTACCATTCAAAATAACGCGAATATTATCGCGCGGGCCGATTGCTTGCTGTCGTTCTCGAACGTGGCGAAAGAAAACAACTATATCCGGCCCGAGGTGAATAATAGCGACGTGCTGGATATCAAGAACGGGCGGCACCCGGTGATCGAAACACAATTGCCGCCCGATGAGCCTTATATAGCGAACGATGTATACCTGGATAGCGACTCGCAACAGATCATCATCATCACCGGACCCAACATGGCGGGGAAGTCGGCACTCCTTCGACAAACCGCGCTGATCACGCTAATGGCCCAGATCGGGAGCTTCGTCCCGGCAGAGTCGGCCAAAGTGGGACTGGTGGATAAAATTTTCACTCGGGTGGGCGCGTCCGACAATATTTCACTGGGTGAATCGACCTTTATGGTGGAGATGAACGAGGCGGCTAATATCCTGAATAACCTTTCCGAAAAAAGCTTGATTCTTTTCGATGAACTGGGACGTGGGACCAGCACCTACGACGGTATTTCCATCGCGTGGGCCATCGTGGAGTATATACACGAACACCCTTCGGCACGTGCCAAAACCCTCTTTGCCACACATTACCATGAGCTGAACGAGATGGCGAAGTCGTTCAAACGGGTCAAAAACTACAACGTGGCGGTGAAGGAGATCGATAACAAGGTGATCTTCCTTAGGAAACTGGTGCCCGGAGGCAGCGAACATAGCTTCGGAATTCACGTGGCGAAGATGGCGGGGATGCCGCAGAGCATTACCCGGCGCGCGGATGCTATCCTCGGGCAAATGGAATCGACGAACCGAAAAGATGGGATTAAAAAGCCGATACAGGACTTCGTGGAGAAAAGGGAGGGGTATCAAATGAGCTTCTTTCAACTCGACGACCCGGTACTGAGCCAGATACGCGACGAGATAGTGAACCTCGACGTGAATAACTTAACACCTATCGAGGCTTTGAATAAGCTGAACGAGATAAAGAAAATTGTGAAGGGGAAGTAACAAAAGAATTACGGACATGTACGACGATAATAACTCCCACGAGGGGTACCCACGGGATAACCATCGGGTGGGACGCATTGAAGTGATCTGCGGATCGATGTTCTCGGGAAAGACCGAAGAACTATTAAGACGACTGCGAAGGGCTCAATTCGCGAAGCAACAAGTGGAAATATTCAAGCCTTCCATCGATACGCGCTACTCCCCCGAGGAGGTGGTGTCGCACGACAAAAACACCATTCTCTCTACGCCGGTGGAACACTCCAGCAACATCTTGCTGCTCTCTTCGGGGGCAGAGGTGGTGGGGATCGACGAGGCGCAGTTCTTCGATGGGGGACTGGTGGAGGTGTGCGTGCAGCTGGCCGACCAAGGGGCGCGGGTGATCGTGGCGGGGCTGGACATGGATTTCAAGAGGAATCCTTTTGGTCCCATCCCGGGGCTGTGCGCCGTGGCGGACGATGTGACTAAAGTGCACGCCATATGCGTGGAGTGCGGGCGACTGGCCAATTACTCGCACCGGCTCGTGGATAACGACAAACAGGTGATGCTGGGAGAAACCGAGGAGTACCGACCTCTTTGTAGGAAATGTTTCCTACGCGCGTTATCGAAAAAACAGCCGTAATAATTAAACAATCATTTATATATCAACAGCCTATACTAAACATCTTTTAAAAAAACGCGACGTGACTTAAAACAATTTAAGGCTGAAACTTGTTTAAGTATTTACGAAACCAAAACTATGTATTATTAACTTCAAAAAACGACTTATGAAACTAAAAAAATTATTTTTCGTGGGCCTCTTGATGGCCGCCCTCACCACTACACTGAATGCACAGAGCTATAACACCGCTTTTGGTGTTCGTCTGGGATACGACAGCGGAATTACATTGAAGCACTTTTTCGCGCCCGCGAGTGCCGGAGAGTTTATCCTATCCGCTTCTCCTCGCTATTTCCAACTCACGGGATTGTACGAGTACCAACAACCGGTACCGGGGGCGCCGGGATTAGACTGGTACGTGGGTATCGGTGCTCACCTTGGTGGCATACACCACGACAGGGATCGCTATAGCAACTCCTTCCTGCTGGGGGCTGACCTGATCGGGGGATTGGAATATATTTTCCCGAGGGCACCCTTTAACGTGTCGCTCGACTGGAAACCGTCGTTCAACTTCACGAATGATTACAACGACTACTGGTATAGCGGGTTCGCGTTAAGCTTGCGGTACACGTTCAGGTAATCAATTTATATCCTCGCGACCCAATTGTAAAAACCGATTTAAAAAACCGGCCTCCATCTAAGAGGCCGGTTTTCTATTTTACATTTTTCGAGCGATCCACTTTACACTTTTAGACTATTTCATTTTACATTTTTAGAGCAATCCGGTTTACATTTTTCGAGCAACAGAGCAACACATCTCCTATGGAGTTTCGCGTAAAATGCGTATTTTTGCAGGATGCAGCATACAGAGAAATATAGTGAGACCGATTTGCTTAGCCAATTGAACGAGGCACAACGCGCGGCCGTGGAATTCTGTGACGGCCCCTCGCTCGTGATCGCGGGTGCCGGATCAGGTAAGACACGTGTACTCACTTATAAGATAGCCCACCTATTGGAGCAGGGACTCCCACCCTACTACATCCTCGCGCTCACCTTTACCAATAAAGCGGCCCGGGAGATGAAGTCGCGGATTGCCGAACTGGTGGGTGAGAAAAATGCCCGAGGCCTTTGGATGGGTACCTTCCACTCTATCTTCGCGCGCATCCTGAGAAACGAGGCAGAAACGATCGGGTTTAAATCGAACTTCACCATTTACGACACAGCCGACTCGCATAACCTATTAAGGCTTATCGTGAGGGAGATGGGGCTCGATGATAAACTGTACCGCCCGGGAGGAGTGCACGGGCAGATATCGAGGGCCAAGAACAGCTTGATCACGCCGGCCATGTACGCGGCGAACTCTGAAATCATCCAGTACGACCGAATGGCGAAACGCCCGCAGCTCTTTGAGGTATACCAGCGGTACCAAAGCAGGCTCCGATCAGGGAACAGCATGGACTTCGATGACCTATTGATGCAAACCAATATCTTGTTCCGGGATCACCCCAAGATACTCGAGAAGTACCGGAACCGCTTTCAGTACGTGCTGGTGGACGAGTACCAAGACACCAACTTCTCGCAACACCTGATCGTGAAGCAACTCGCGGAAGAACACCTTCGAATTTGCGTGGTGGGCGACGACGCGCAAAGTATCTACTCGTTCAGGGGAGCAAATATCGATAATATTCTGAAATTTCAATCGCTTTTCCCCGATACACGGGTGTTTAAGCTGGAACAGAACTACCGCTCTACACAAACCATCGTGAGCGCGGCCAATAGCCTTATAAAAAAGAACACGGAACAGATAGCCAAAGAGGTGTTCTCGGAAAATGAAGAGGGTGAAAAAATAGAGGTGCTGGAGACCTTTTCCGATTTTGAAGAGTCATTGGTCGTGGCCAATAAGATCGCACGGAAACGCTTGGAGGCACACACACCTTACAGCGATTTCGCGATCCTGTACCGGACCAACGCGCAGTCGAGGGTCTTTGAAGAGGCGTTCCGAAAAAAGAATATCCCTTACCGCATCTACGGGGGGCTCTCGTTTTATCATCGGAAGGAGATTAAAGATGCCATCGGCTATTTCCGGCTGATCGTGAACCCGGGCGATGAAGAGGCGTTCCGACGGGTGGTTAACTACCCCAAAAGGGGGATTGGCGATACTACCGTGGGCAAAATTTCATCGGCCGCGCAACAGCACCAGGTGAGCCTTTGGCAGGTGTTGTCGGAACCCTTGGAGTATAATTTAGACGTGAACGCGGGGACAGCAAAACGCTTGGCAAGCTTTCAAGAGTTGATGGACGACTTTATCGCTAAAAATAATAGCATGAACGCGTTTGAGCTGGCGCGGGAGGTGATAAAAAACAGCGGGATCTCCAGCGAGGCATACAGCGACATGACACCCGAAGGAATGAGTCGCGCGCAAAATATCGAGGAGCTGCTGAACGCGATCAGCGAATTCGTTTCAACCCGGCAAGAGGAGGGAAACGAAGAGGTAGCACTGGTGGATTTTCTGTCGGAGGTATCGCTCTTGAGTGACCAAGATACCGATAACGAGGCGGAGAGCGAAAAAGTGACCTTGATGACAGTGCACGCGGCGAAGGGGCTCGAGTTTGATCACGTGTTCGTGGTGGGGATGGAGGAAGATCTTTTTCCATCGTCAATGGTACACTCGGATGCACGGGGATTGGAAGAGGAGCGGCGGCTGTTTTACGTGGCCATCACCCGAGCTAAAAAGAGTTGCACCATCACGTACGCGAAGAGCCGATTTAAAAATGGGTTAACAAACCCTGCCACCAAAAGTAGGTTCCTGAAAGATATCGATCCAAAATACCTGCTAATGGACGACAAAGGGCGAGGTGGTGCAAAACGAAACGATGAAAGCGACAGCTTCTGGGGTTCGATGAGGGAGCAGCGGCTACAGCGAGATAGGAGTAAACCGGCTTATGAGAGTGGGTATCAAACCGCACCGAAAAATATGACGCCGGTAGGGAAAAGTACCCCCGCGCTGCCTCTTTCAAAGGAAGCCCAAACGTTAGAGGAAGGGGATATCATCGAACACGAACGTTTCGGCCGGGGAGTGGTTGCCTCCATAGAGATGAGCGGTAACGACCGACGGGCATTCGTGGAGTTCGATTCGGCCGGAAAAAAACAGTTGCTACTCAAATTCGCCAAGTTCACGATTATAGGAACCACACCCATTTCTAAATGAAGGTGAATGGAAATGTTCACGAACAGAGCGAAGAAATGAAGGCATGAAATATTTTACTCCATACACGCAAGTAAAGGAGAAAAAGTATTTTTAGTCCGCTATATCAGTAATAATCATAGAATAGCACACAAGTTATAATTCAAATCTCCAACAAGGCCTTTTCCCCGCTGCTTCCTCGGAACAACATATCAGTGGGGTTCTCCAATAGCTGCTTTACACGAGTCAAGAAACCGACCGACTCCTTCCCGTCCACTACACGGTGGTCGTACGACAATGCCACGTACATCATGGGGCGTATGACTACCTGCCCATCGATAGCGACGGGGCGCTCCAGGATATTGTGCATGCCCAAGATGGCCGACTGCGGCGGGTTGATCAGTGGAGTGGACAACATGGAACCAAAGATGCCACCGTTGGTCACGGTAAACGTTCCACCGGACATCTCGGGGATCGATAATCGTCCTTCACGTGCTTTCTCGGCCACATCCGCGATCGCACGCTCTATCTCGGCCAATCCCAAACTCTCCACGTTGCGCACCACCGGTACCATCAATCCCTTGGGGGCACTCACCGCCACCGAAATATCCACGTAATCGTACGTCACCAAGTTCTCGCCATCTAACATGGCATTCACGTTCGGGAATTCCTGTAAGGCCACGGAACAGGCTTTCAGGAAAAACGACATGAAACCTAACTTGGTACCGTGCTCTTCCACGAAGGCACTCTGGTATTTTTTACGAATATCCATGATGGGCTTCATATCCACCTCGTTAAATGTGGTGAGCATGGCCGTCTCGTTCTTCACCGACACCAACCGTTCGCTCAACTTCCTGCGCAACGAACTCAGTCGGCTGCTTTTTGATTCACGGCTGGGTGGTTTTCTGAAACTGCTGCTCGAAACACCGTCACCGCGTACCGCGCCTAAGGACGCTAAGGATGCTAAAGATGCTTCCACGTCTTCACGCTTTAAACGCCTTAACCCGCTAAGGACGTCGTCCACCGACAAGTCATGCGACTCCATCACCTTTTTTGCAAGGGGGGTGATCTTTATGTTGTCGTGCTCCCCTGATCCCTTAATTCCATCTTCGTTGCCACTTGCTTGCAACGATGGGATAGAGTCCGCGGATTCTTCCGATTGGGCCGTATCCCGGGCCCCTCCTTTATCGTGAGCCGGGGAAGGTTCGGATGCCGCGGGATCAGGGGATGCATCGGGCTGCACCGACGTATCGATGGTACAGGCTACCGCCCCCACTTCCAACATATCTCCTTCGGACGCCTTTAACGAGATTTTCCCGGCCTGATCCGCTATCAGCATCAGCGTGGCCTTATCCGATTCCAGCTCGGCGATTTCGGCATTCTTATGCACTATATCGCCCTCCTTCACGAGCCAGTGAAAAAGCTCCACGTGGGAGATGGATTCACCGGGGCTGGGTACCTTTATTTCGATGATCGACATATAAATATGTTATTGAATGTATTTATTCTATTTAAACACGTCGCGTAAAATGAGCCTATCGAGTTGAACAGACGATCCTGAAACCAGTAAAAGCAGGGATTACTCGAATGCTTTCTCGATGATAATCGCTTGATTTATCTTGTGCAACGCGGTGAGCCCCTCGGCAGTAACCCCGCT
>JAAYTC010000160.1 GCA_012518155.1 Bacteroidales bacterium
AGTTGATCCGCGCCATCCAAGATGTTTATTTGGACAGCGCGATCACCCTCGCGTAATATTTCTTTCAATACAATTTTCCGTTCTTCCAAGTTAATTTTTCTCCCCAAAATGGAAGAATGGTATTTTCACCGATGCATCGTGAGAGTGTGGTTGTCGCCGAGAACAAACTTGTATGTTTTTCCTTTTTCGGTCGTGGTTTCCACGATCGAATCCCGGTACTTTATCACGATCGGGTTTCCAAGTCTGGAATATACAGAGAATAGAGTGAGTTCCCCGTTGGCCCAGGTAATCTCGGTTTCGAAGCCTCCTCGTGCCAAGAGCCCCTTTACGCTTCCGCTATCCCACGCTTTGGGCAGGGCGGGCAACAGGGTGATATTTCCCGCGTGCGATTGCAGCAACATCTCAGCAATGCCGGCTGTTCCCCCGAAGTTCCCGTCGATCTGGAATGGCGGATGGGTGTCGAAGAGGTTGGGAAGCGTGGATTTCCGCAGCAGCTCGTTCAGATGATGGTGCGCGTTTTCGCCATCGTGCATTCGGGCATAAAAATTGATGATCCAAGCGCGACTCCATCCCGTGTGCCCACCGCCGGCCGACAGGCGATTCTGTAAGGTCCTCCCCGCCGCTTCAAACAGCTCGGGAGTCCCCGGGGTAATTTGTGTTCCAGGGTGTAACCCCAGGAGGTGCGACATGTGGCGGTGTCCCGGTTCTGCTTCCTCGTAGTCTTCAATCCACTCTTGAATGCCCCCGTTTCGTTTCGAGACTTTTATTTCCGGCAGGTCGTCGAGAACGTGATTCAACGTGTCGACGAATGCCTCATCCACCTGCAGAAGGCTGGCAGCAGCAATACAGTTCTTGAATAGCTCGCTAATGATTTGCACATCCATCGTGGCAGCATAGGTAATATTCGACCGATTTCCCGTTTCGGGATCAATAAAGATATTCTCGGGTGAGTTCGAAGGAGCCGTTACCCAGCGCCCTTCTTGATCTCGAATCAAGAAATCAAGCACGAACTGTGCGGAGGATTTCATGAGGGGATAAATCTGATTTTCAAGAATCTGTTTGTCACCGGTAAACGCGTAATGCTCGAAAAGTTGGAATGCCATCCAAGGCCCTCCCATCGGGAAACACCCCCACACCCCGTCCATGATGGCAGTCCTCCCGAACGCGTCGGTAAGATGATGCACGGTCCAGCCACGTGCACCGTAAGTTTCATGGGCAGTTACACCTCCCGGCTCCTGCAGTTGTTCCATGAAATCAATCAACGGCAATTCTGTTTCGGGTAGGTTGCACACGCCCGCGGGCCAGTAATTCATCTGCAGATTGATATTGGTATGGAAATCGGCATTCCAAGGAGCCTGAAACTTGTCGTTCCATACACCTTGTAGGTTAGCCGGAAGCCCGCCGGGCGAACGCGAGCTTCCCATTAAAAGGTAACGTCCGTATTGAAAGTAGAGGGCTATTAGGCCCGGGTCGTTCGCCCCTTCCTGCATCGCTTTTAGCCTTGTATCGGTGGGTAAATCGGAGAGGGTAGGGTTCTCGCCCAAGTCGAGGCTTACACGATGAAAGAGAGGTTGGTACTCTTCGAGATGCTCCCTCAAGAGTTGCTTGTATGATTTTTGTCCCGCTTTCGAGAGGATATTCATACACACCTGTTCAGGGTTGATGGAGCGATCGAAATTTAATAGCGAAAGGTTGTAATCGGTCGCCGCGGTAAGCAGCAACACCGCTTCCGAAGCCCCCTCGATACGAATCGAGTCCGCCTCCATTATCACGTTCCCTCCTGTGGGAATCACCTTCAGCGCGGCACAAAAACGCATGTGTTTCCCACCCGGCCCCCTTTCCGGATCATCCGGGTCGTTTATTTGCCCCCTCATTATCAACCCCTTCTCCCATGTTTCTGTCACGGCATCCTGTTCTCTTTCAAGGCGAAGGGTTGCATTCAACCTTGATTTTCCGGACGGTTTCAAGCGGATCACGATTAAGTCACCGGGTGCTGACGCGAATACCTCCTGCAGGTAGGTGGTTTCTAATGAATTGAAACTCGTTCTGGAGATGCCGCTTGAAAGATCCAATTCGCGGCGGTAGTCGGTTGTATCGCTGTTGGGGTAAACGATCATTAAATCACCCAATGTTTGGTTGGAGCGTACTCTCGGGGGCGTGCTCAACATGGTTTGGCCGATCAATTTTTCTGCCTCCTCGAGTTTGCCATCCAGTATCAATTGTTGTATGGTAGGCAAACTTTCCAATGCCATTGGGTTGTTGCTGTTGAGGCGTGTACCTGCCCACAAACTCTCTTCGTTCAATTGTATCCGTTCGTTCCACGGGTTACCGAAGACCATGGCCCCGAGCCGGCCATTTCCCACCGGCAACGCCTCCGTCCATTCGATTGCCGGGCGCGTGTACCATAGACGGAGCGTTGATTCCGTTTCCCGTTGTTGGAAACCACCTTCCCGTTGTTCGCATCCACTAGCGATCAACAACCCGAAGAGTATCGAAAGGAACAAATATCGGTTCATTTACATACGTTTATCGTGACTTAGTCGAAATTTAATAAGTTCTTAATCCTCGTCCGAATAGAGAATTAAAGCGTGGGAAAGCCATTTTTCCAGAAAACCTCCTTGTTTGATATGTACCAGCTCTTACCTTTATCGTTATTCCCTTGGAAGAACAAGTAGGTCCGGCCATCAGAATCTGTAAATATGTGAGGATGCCCCGATTCGCTCTCGTTCCATTCACCCGGCTCCCCATTCGGTAAAAATGGTTCATCAAACAACCTTTCCCATCTGAGTCCATCGTCACTCACGGCCACTCCTACTTGTTGCGGCCAGTTGTTGTATGCTCCCGCGTAAAACATGTACATCCTACCGTCCTGTAGGGTAATCGACGAGCCTTCGATACACTCGCCCTCCCAGTCTAATTCGGGATAAAGGATAGGAGCATCGATCGGTTCTTGCCAATCTTCCCTATTGAAGTTGGTCTCGAGCGGTGCCACAGCCACCCCTACCATTTGTATCTTAAAATCGGGATCCCGTGTCGCGTAATAAAGAAAATATTGCCCGTTGAACTCATACACTTCGGCGTCGATAGCCCGGCCACAATTCCAGTCGCCCGTGGGCCTGAAAATAGGATTTGTTTCGTTCCGTGTGAAGTGGACCCCGTCGTCGGAAACCGCGTGGCAGATAGCATCGTTTCGCCCGTTGCCATACGTTTGATAGAAAAGATGCACTTTGCCATCCCTGACCAACGCACCCGGTGCACACAATCCGTTTTTTTCATACTCTGCTCCCGGGTAAGGAACAATCTCTCCAATTTTATCCCAATCGATCAGGTTATCACTCTCCGCGATACCGATGTTCCACCCGGAGTTTTCGTCCCCTTTCAGGGGAGGAATTGAGAAATACATTATGTAGCGGCCCTCGAAATGAACCACGTGCGGATCTTTGGAGAATGGCACTCCTGTACGCGAAGTGTCGCCAAACATCATCATACCCTGTTGCCCCGGTTTATCTTTTTCCGTGCAACAATATAAAGTTAGCGCGACCACAAGTAACGCCAATATTTGTTTTAACATTGCATCAAGTTTGTAATGTTGTATAAATAATATTTTTGTTTATATGTTATGTCAATTTTTGTATGCAGCGAATTACTCGAGCGGTTCCCCCCATTCCTCCGGGTTGAAAGGGTCAAAGTAGTAGATTCCCAACTCATCGTAAAGCGATAAATGATCGCCGAGCCGTTCTTCGTAATCAGAGAAGCTGCTATTGGATCCCCATGCTGCTTCCGACAGCGCGCTAATTCTCGGGAACATCATAAAGTCGAAGCGTTCCGGCGTCCGGATAACCTCAGTCCACAAGTTAGCTTGAATACCCAACACCTGCGAGACTTTCTCCTTCGCGTAGTGATCTGCATCGAAAGTGTACACACCCTCTAAGTCGCTATAAGCTCCTGCCCAACGACGTCCTACTTCATGAATATCGTGCTGCACGAAATCAAAGTATAGCGGGATTCTGGGGCAAAGCACCACTTGATAATTTCTATCCAATGCTTTTTGCAGGTAGTCCGGTTGATCGTGTCGCCACCAAAAGATAATCGTTTTATCGGTAGGGAGATCAATATCTGCCACTTCGTCCCATGCCAAGAGCTTGTTTCCCATCGCGAAGAGCGAATCCGCCATGCGTACCATGAAGTGCTCTTCCACTTCGGCAAGATCGGTGTAATTGTTTTCCGCCATCAGTTGTTGGATTCCCTCTATCTCGTTCCATTGTTGGTTACCGAAGTGCACTTCGTCCCCTCCCAGGTGGATCATTTGCGAGGGGAAAAGCACATCCGCCTCCTTGAGTATATCTGTCAGGTACTGGTAGGTTCCTTCCAGTCCCGGGTTAAACGTGAAATGGGGATAACGTTCCGAGCCACCACCGCTAAATTCGGGATAAGCTCGATTAGCCGCGCGTGCATGCCCCGGCATATCAACTTCAGGTATCACCGTTATTTTCCGATCCGCGGCATATTTCACGATCTCCTTTATATCTTCTTGGGTATAATACATAGGTGCCGCATCGGGATCGGTTTGATTGCCAATTCCCCCGATGTATGTAAGCAGGGGATATTTTTTAATTTCGATTCGCCAACCGGGCTCATCGGTTAAATGCCAGTGAAACCGGTTCAGTTTGTAAAAAGCCATCCAGTCCAGTAGCGATTTCACTTTCTCTTTCCCGAAAAAATGACGAGACTCATCCAGCATCACTCCTCTCCAATCATGCTTGGGGAAATCCTCGATATTCCAGCAGGGGATTGCTTCGGAAGATGAAAACTCAATAAGTTGCAACAAAGAAATCATTCCATTAAAAATACCCTCTTCCGTACCCGATTCAATTCGGATGGAATTGTTGCTCATGTTTAAAGTGTATGCTCCTTTCCTCGTGTCATCTCCCGTGAGTACCAGCGAAATTCCACTCTCTTTCAGCCCCTTGCCCATGGGCAGGGTGAGTGCTTTATCTTCAAAGATTTTCACTTGTAAAAAGTGCGCTTCGTCGGCCAATAGGGGATTATCGAAATAAATGGACACATCGCTGTTTAAATGGAAGGTAGCGTTTTGTGCCCGATAG
>JAAYTC010000161.1 GCA_012518155.1 Bacteroidales bacterium
GATATCCTGCAACAATGCAAACCGCAAACCCGCTTGTGCATCGCGATGAATATCTCGCTCCCCGATGCATTTATCGTTACTAAAAGCGTGAAAGCGTGGAAAGGAAAACTGCCCGACATGCACAAAAAACCGACGGTCTTCCTGATCTACAAAGGGGATTAAGCCATTAAGCGATACCCCTCAAGTACCCGCGCAGGTAATCTCTGAATATCTAAACACTTGCATATACCGAAAGATGTTCGGGTAATGAAAGCCGAGTAGTCATTTCTTTAGATGAAAACTTAGATTAATCCGTTATCCGTCATAAAATATTATCAGAACTTGCCTAACACGTAATAAATATTTATATTTGCACGTATACAAACGGAAGAAAATGAATACAAAGCTGACATTAAATTTGGATAAGGGCGTGATTGAGGAAGCAAAATCCTATGCAAAAGAGAATAAAATGAGTCTATCCAAACTCATTGAAAACTATCTACGCTCTCTCACGAAAGACACTAACAAGAAAGACAGCAAAGTAAGTCCTCTTGTAGACAGCTTAACAGGGGTTATTTCATCGGACGTTGATGAGCGGAAAAGTTACCGTGATTATTTATCTGAAAAGTATTCGTGATGAAAAAATTACTTGTAGACACGAATATCATCATTGATTTGCTTGCAAAACGAAAGGATTTTTACCAAGAAGCCCAAGAGCTGTTCACGCTTGCGGATGAAAACCAAGTGAAACTTTACATTTCATCCCTGACTTTTGCAAACACGCATTACGTGCTTGTCAAAGAATTAAATGCCGATGAAGCACGTAAGGTGTTGATAAAGTTTAAACTTCTCGTGAAAATCTTACCTCTCGACGAGAAGATATTGGAGTTGGCCTTATCCTCAGACTTTAAAGATTTTGAGGATGCAATCCAATATTATACCGCGTTAGAAAACAAGTTGGAAATCATTATTACTCGAAATAAGAAAGACTTTAAAACATCTAAATTGGCAGTTTTGACGGCAAAAGAGTATTTGAACAGATAAAAAACACAACACATGGAAAATAAAATCATATTCAGACCCAACAAAGTGAGTAAAATATGTTTTCTTATCCGGGTAAAGCACCATCAGTTATGAGTACGCGTTTGAATTAAATCAATTTTAAAGGTAAATGGGCCGCGTTGATTCCTTGGAACTTTTTGCCTATTTTTGTAGCTAATATTACAAACTGCAATGATCATCAAGCATAACGTTCAACTACAACCCTACAACTCTTTCCGAACGAAGGCGCTGGCCAAAATATTCTGCGAACCTCGCGGTACCGACGAATTGATCGAAGTGATCAAAACCCATCCCGATGAGAAAAAACTAATCCTCGGCGCGGGATTCAACCTGTTCTTCACGAAGGATTTCGAGGGACTGGTCATCCGGCCCGTGATGGAAGAGATAAACACGATAAGCGAAGACGATAACCACGTGGAGATCGAAGTGGAGGCGGGTATGGAATGGGATACGTTCGTGCAACGCTGCGTGGAACGAGGATACTCGGGCATCGAGAATCTATCGCTAATCCCCAGCTCGGTGGGGGCGTCCCCTATACAGAACATCGGGGCGTACGGTACGGAGGTGAGCGAAACGATTACACGGGTGAAGACGGTGGACCTGAAAAGCGGTGACCTGAAATCATTTTCGAACGAGGAGTGCCGGTTCGGCTACCGGGATAGCATCTTCAAACACCAAGCAGGACAAGTTATTGCCTCGGTAGCCTTCCGCCTTAGTAAGTCGTTCGAGTACAAAGAGAAGTATATCGACCTGAGCCGGGAACTGAACGGCACCCCGCGTCCTTCGCTCGAACAGGTGAGGGAGGCGATCATTCGTATACGTACCCGGAAGCTGCCCGATTTCAGGGAGCTTCCCAACGCGGGAAGTTTTTTCAAAAATCCTATCCTGACTAAAGAGGAAAAGGAGAACCTGCTGAAAAAAGCGGTGGATGCTCCCGTGTATAACGCGGGAAAGAACCGTTTTAAAACGTCGGCCGCGTACCTGATCGACAAGGCGGGCTACAAGGGTAAACGACGGGGAATGGTGGGCACGTACGAGCATCATTCGCTGGTAATCGTGAATCATGGAACCGAAGATGGACGCGAGATTGTCGCTTTCATGAAGGAGGTCCAACAGGAAGTAATGAAGCAGTTCGGGGTAAGGCTCGAGCCGGAAGTACAAATCTATTAGAACAGAACATGGCATCATTTATCATCGAAGGGGGGCATAGCCTCAAAGGAGACATCACACCACAGGGAGCCAAAAACGAGGCCTTGCAGGTGATCTGCGCGACGCTGCTCACCAAGGAAGAGGTGGTCATAGAAAATATTCCCGATATCTTGGACGTGAACAACCTTATCGCGCTGCTGGGAAATATGGGAGTGGAAGTGAAGAAACGGGACGAGGGGAGCTACTCGTTTAAAGCGGAGAATATCGACCTTGACTTTACGCGATCGGACGATTTCATGCAAAAAAGCGGGGCCATGCGGGGTTCGATCATGATCGTGGGGCCGCTGTTAGCACGCTTCGGCGAGGCGGTGGTGCCGAAGCCGGGAGGGGATAAGATTGGACGGCGACGGCTCGATACGCACTTCAACGGGATCATGAAGCTGGGGGCGGAGATGATCTATAACGAACCGAAACAGATCTTCACGTTATCAGCCAAGAAACTAACCGGTCAATATATCCTGCTGGAGGAGGCTTCGGTGACGGGTACGGCCAACTTGTTGATGGCGGCGGTGCTGGCCGAAGGGGAGACCACCATCTACAACGCGGCGTGTGAACCCTACGTGGAGCAACTTAGCAAGATGTTAACACGGATGGGTGCCCAGATTCAAGGGATCGGTTCCAATCGACTGGTTATCCAGGGGGTCTCCTCGCTA
>JAAYTC010000162.1 GCA_012518155.1 Bacteroidales bacterium
GGGACTTTCACAAGCCCCCGCTTCCGGTTTTTGTAATTAAAAAGTAGAGTGTTCCATTAAATAGCAGGGATTAATCTCCTGCCTTAATTCTTCCAATGCCGTTTTTGGAGAGGTCGGTCTCCCCGGGCTTGCCGTAATAGGTAACGCTGCCTATACCGTCAGAACGCACCTTGAGGTATTCCGAGGCGTGGCAGCTGACATTACCTACTCCCTCGGAGGAGACGGTGGCGCTCCGCGAGACGAGCTTGGAGGCGTTCACGTTGCCCACACCTTCGGAGCGGATCTCTACCCGGTCGGCTTTACCGCCCAAAGTGATGTTGCCTACTCCCTCGGAGGATACACGGGTAAAACCGGCGTCAAGGTCGTTGGCCCTTAAATTGCCGACTCCATCGGAATCGATCTGTAGTTCAGGGGTGGCAAACGTGCCCAGTATCTCGATATTGCCCACGCCCTCGGAGTCGATTCGCGAAAGGTCGGGTGTGGTGATGGTGATGGTGAGCTTGTCGGCATTGTTTTTTTGTTTTCTCAAAAGCCGATCTTCCATGTCGAGGACTAACTTGTTGCCATCCATCCTCACCTCGAGGATATCAAGGAGTCGCTCGCTCCCCTCGGCGGTGACGCTCGTGGTGGAGGATTGGCGAATCTCGATGTTGGCAACCACCGAGGACTCAATGGCGGTAAAAGGGGCGACGTCGAACTGGTCGGTGGCGTAACGAGATTGCCCATTGGTCGCGATACAGCTTGTAAATAGCAAGGCTATAAGCGTGAAAGTAATTGTTGTTTTCATATTTCTTGTAATTTTATAATTTCATTATCATATTATTCTTATTTCAATCATCGTATTGATCTCTTTCGGCTTGCATCTTCTTGCCGACCTCACATACATCAACAAATCAATTTTTCAATAACTCTAGTATTTTCAAACGAAACGCGTATTCATACTTGGCCTGGGCCTCTTCGCCCAGCACCTGGGTGAGGTTGTTCTTGGCAAGAAATAGCTCGTAGGCGTTGGCACGACCGCTCTCGTATTTCTCTTCGGCAAATCGGTAGGATTCCCGACTGGCGACGACCGACTTTTCGGCGGCTTCCCAACGGCCGCGGGCACCCACGGCGTTGAAATAGGCTTGCTCGATGCGCTTGCGAAGCTCTATTCTGGTCTTGTCCATCTCCAGACGGGTGTTGGCAATGGCGAGCTCGGCATTCCGGACGTTGTGGCGCACCTGAAACCGATTGAAAATGGGGATACGCAAGCTGAAACCGAGGGAGTTGCTGATGTTGTTGCGGAATTGCGCGGCAAACGGGTCGTTGTCGCGGCCGCTCATCCGGTAATAGCCGGTGCCCATGCTGGCGCCGAACGAAAGGGAGGGGTAGTAGCCCGAGCGGGCCATCAGCAGTTCTTTCTCGCTGCTCTCCAGCCGGTAGTGCATGCCGCGGATCTCGGGGCGGTTGGCTATGGCACTTTCATATACCGCGTCGGTGGCTAATAGCGGGGTTTCGTTGATTAACACTTCAGCGGAGGGGGCGGTGATGGCGAAATCGTGAAAGGCCTCTAACTCCATCACCTGGGCGAGGTCGAGCAGTGCCAGCTTGAGGTTGCTCTCGGCTTGCACCCGGTTAAGTTCTTCGCGGGCTTGTTGCGCTTCCAGCTCGTAGAGTTCGCCTTGGGCCATCTTGCCGCTTTTCACTAGCTGTGACTGACGTTGCAGGTCGGCATCGGTCGTCTCCAGCTGGTTCTCGGCTATTTGTAGCAGCTCTTGGTTGAGCAACGCCTGCAGGAACGCGGTGGAGACGCTGAGGATGATATCGTCGCGCATCTTCTCGAGGTCGGCCTCCGAAGCGTACATGTCGGCCCTTCGGGCATCGATGTTGTGTTTCATCCGCAGCCCATCGAACAGGGTGATATCGCCCCCGATATTGAAGCTGGTTTGCGACGAATTGGTGTTCTGGTACACGTTGTCGAGCCCGATAGAGCGGCCGAAGACGAAGTTTTGCCCCGCGGAGGCGTTGAGGTTAGGAAGCAGGTCGGCCCTGGCCTGGCTGTAGGCGATTTCGCGTTGCTGCTTGCCCAGCGCGCGTTGCTTGATGTCGCGGTTGTTCTCGAGCGCGATCTCGATGCATTCAAATAGCGTGTATTGCCGTTGCGCGGGCAGGGTGAACGTGCCGGCGACGAGTAGGCATGTAAGGATCGTGATCGTTTTCATGTTAGCGTTTTTTTTCTTCGATGATTTCGGTCCCGCGGATCTTGTCGTTTGCTTTTATTCCACGGGCGACTTCAATACGGATTCCGTCGGACAGGCCGATGGTCACGGGCTGCCGCTCGAACTCCTGGGGTTCTTCGTTTTTCACGAGGTACACGAACGTGGAGTCGCCGCTGAATTCCACGGAGCTCTCGGGGATGGTGACCACGTTTTCGCGACGGTTCAGGATGATATCGGCATTGGCACTGTAGCCGGCACGGATAAACACGCTATCGGGCAGTTGCAGGGCGGCCTTCATCTCGAACAGGATGGCACCGCTCTCTTCCACTCCCTTGGGAGAGACGTACTCGAGCGTGGCGGGAATAACGAGCCCCTGGATAGCACCGATGGTAATCTCCATGGGCATGCCCACGGTGAGTTGCCCCACTTCCGTTTCGTCGATCTTGCCCACGAAGAGCATGTCGCTGAGGTTGGCTACCGAGGCAATGGTGGTGCCGTCGTTGAAGTTGTTGGTCTGGATCACCGAGTTGCCCGCCTTTACCGGTACGTCGAGGATGGTGCCGGTCACGGTGGAACGTACCAGGGTGTTACTGGTTTGTGCCGAGCTCTGGGTGATCCCGGTGCGGATGAGGCTCAGGTTGTCGGTGGCGGCGCGTAGCTCCTCTTGGTCGTTGTTGTATTGCAACTCCACCCGTTCGAACTCTTCGCGCGATATCACCTCGCTCTCGTAGAGCTTCCGGTCGCGCTCGTGGTTGATGCGGCTTTGGTCGGCCGCCAGCTTTGCCCGCTCTACACGGGATTCGGCACTGCTCAGGTTCACCATGTCGGGCACTACCTGTATCCGCGCGATGATGTCGCCCGCCTGTACCGACTCGCCCGCCTCCTTGAATACCTCGGCCACGATGCCCGAGAGCTGGGGCTTGATAAGGATCTCGTCGCGCGGGTCGACCTTTCCGGTGGCCACGGTTCGTTTCTCGATGTCTCCCACCGTGGCGGCCTCGATATGGTAAGCCACCGCCTTGGGACGCGATTTCTGCCACAAAAACACGAAGGTGGATAGTACCAAGAGCCCCAATAGGGCAAATCCTGCAATTCTGAATACTTTTTTCATACAATATATTGATTTACTGATTTGCTAATTAGTTGATTCGGTGATTATCAATCATCACCTTACTCCTCGCTGATCGCCTCTACCGGCTTGATCATCATGGCTCGTTGCGCGGGCATGTACCCGGCGAGGGTGCCGATGATCACGAGGATAAGGAGCGAGCCGACGGCCATCCCGAAGGAGACCATGGGATCTTTAAAGAACTGATCGCCCTGGCTGAGAACAATGCCCACGCCGCGAAGCAATCCTACCCCCAGCACGATGCCCAGGAGTCCCGCCAACAGGGTAAGCACGATGCTCTCGCTGAGAATCTGGCCGATAATATCGCGCGGGGTGGCTCCCAGTGCACGGCGGATGCCGATCTCCTTGGTGCGTTCCCTGACGGTCACCAGCATGATGTTGCTCACGCCGATAGAACCGGCCAGTAGGGTGCCCAGCCCCACGATCCATATGAGGGCGGCGATGCCGATGCCCAGGTTGTTGAACATCTTGAATTGCTCTTCGATGTTCATCGACCACACGGCGTCGTTATCCTCGGTGGCAATCTGGTGTTGTAGCTTGAGTTGTTCGCTTATTTTGTCTTGCACCACCTTTACCGGCACTCCTTTTTTGGCGGTGGCAGCTAACAGGTGCACGATGTTGCCCTGGTTGAATGCTTGTTGCATGGTGGAGAAGGGGAGAACCACCGTCTCCGCGGTATTGCCCCCGATACTCACGCCGGAGGTGCCGCGTGCTACTCCTACCACCTGAAAGTAGATGCCGTTGACCCGTACCTGCTTCCCGGTAGGGTCTTCGCCTTTCTGGAAGAGCACTTCATAAACGCGTTCGCCGATGATGCACACTTTTCTTCGTTGGGCGATATCGATGTCGTTGATATACCGGCCGTAAATCATCTTGCTTTTCTCGATGAGGTCGTACTCGGGGTAGCACCCCTTCACCCTGTACGATCCGCTTTTGTCGCCCCGCACCACGTTGCGGTCGTTGCCGCCACTGAAGAGCATGGGGGAGAGGTGTTGCAGTTCCTTCACGTTTTCCCGGATCACCGGGATGTCGCTGTTGGTCATGTTCCATCGCCTGCCTTTCCGGAAACCTTGGTAGGGCAGGGTGGTGCGCTGCGATTCGAAGAAGCAGGAGTTGGTGGCGAAACCATCGATCTGCGAGAAAATTCCCTTTTCCAGCGCGTTGCCCGCGCCCACCATCAGCACCAGCATCAGCATGCCCCAGAATACTCCAAAGGCGGTGAGGACACTTCGCGATTTGTTGTGCGTGATGGTGATCCATATCTCTTGCCACCGGTCTAAATCAAACATTTAATATTGATTTGTTAATTTGTTAATTTGTTAATTCGTTGATTTGCTGACTCCACATCGTTTCATCACCACATCGATTATTCCTGCCGCATGGCTTCGATGGGTTTCACTTTAACGGCCCTGCGCGCGGGTAGGTATCCGGCAACTACACCGGCGATGATTAATACCAGGGTCGCGAAAAGGGCGTAGCCGACGTTGACGGTAGGATTGGTGAAGACCGACATCTGGGGTTCGTTGGACGCTGCCCCGGCACCGGCTGCCTGCTCCATGAAGAAGTGGACGAGCTCCGTGAGCCCGATTCCCATCATTAACCCGATGTACCCGAACACGGTGGTGATAATGATCGACTCCAAAATGATCGTTTTAAGGATCGAAGCGGGCGTGGCACCGATGGCCTTCCGGATGCCTATTTCACGGGTACGTTCTTTTACCGACACCAGCATGATGTTGCTCACGCCCACGATTCCCGCGATGAGGGTGAGGATACCGATGATGGTGACCAGGAAGGTGATGCCGTCGAAAATTTTCATCGTCTCCACGTATTCCGATTGCGCGTTGTACACCCAGAGGGCTTGCTGATCGTCGGGATGATAGCGTAAACGCCGCGCCATTAGCGAGCGGAGCGACTCGTCGAAACGTTCGTTCTCTTCCGCCGTAACAAGGCCATCCACGGTGAACGTGATCTGGTAAAACTTTCCACCCGGGTTGAAAATGGCTTGCGCGGTTGTAAACGGGATGTAGGTGTTGGGGCCTCCCCACTGCTCTAACTTGGAGTTGATACCCACCACCTGGAACATGATTTGTCCCACCTTCACGTGCTTTCCCAAGGGTGATTCGTCCTTAAAGAGCAGGTCCGACACCCGTTTGTCGAGCACGATTATCTTGTTTTTTTCTTTGATGTCCAACGGGTTGATAAATCGCCCGTCGCCGGGTGCCACGATTAGCTTCTCGATATCAAAATAATTGGGCATCACGCCCCGTACTTGATACGACCCGTACTCCTGCCCGTATGAAATGGTCTGGTTGGAATTGACGCGCGGAGTGACGAGGCCGCTCTCTTCAACCTCGTCGCGAATGAAATCCATCTCGCTTTCGGTAAAATAAAGCTGACGGTCGGAACTCAATCCCTGGAAAGGCATGGAGGTGGTACCGGGCCACAGGTTCACGCGGTTCACGGCACGGGAACTGAAGTTCTGCATCACCCCGTTTTTAAGTCCATTTCCTGCCCCTAACAGGACGATAAGGATAAAGATGCCCCACGATACCGAGAGGCCGGTGAGGGTGGTACGCAGTCTGTTTTTCTTGAGCGTACCCCATATCTCGTGCAACTGGTCGGTCATATCATTTCTATTTGCGCGTGCCGTGAAGGAACGTGGATGCCATTACTTTCGCGAGTTTCGTACTCGATCATTCCATCTTTCAGGTGAATCACGCGGCGCGTGGACTCCGCGACGGCGGGCTCGTGCGTGACGATGATGGTGGTGATCCCTTCCCGGTTGAGCGCGGTGAGCACCTCCATCACTTCCACCGTGGTTTTGCTGTCGAGGGCACCGGTAGGCTCGTCCGCCAGGATAATCTTGGGATTCGAGATCAAGGCACGCGCGATGGCTACCCGTTGCTTTTGCCCTCCGGACAGCTCGTTGGGCATGTGGTGCGCCCAATCTTTTAATCCCATTTTATCGAGATGCTCCAACGCGATGATGTTTCGTTTCTTGCGGCTCACCTTCTTGTAGTAGAGGGGGAGTGCCACGTTCTCCAGCGCGTTCTTGAAATTAATGAGGTTGAACGACTGGAACACGAAGCCAATCATCTCGTTGCGGTAGAGCGCGGCTTGTCGTTCGTTCAGGTTTTTGATAAGCGTACCGTTCAGGTAATACTCTCCCGCGTCGTACTCGTCTAGTATGCCCAAGATATTCAACAGGGTTGATTTCCCCGAGCCCGAAGCACCCATGATGGAGACGTACTCGCCCGCTTCTATTTCGAGGCTGATGCCCTTCAATACATGCAGCGAGAGGGCTTCGGTGTGGTACGACTTGTGTATTTGGCGGATCTGTATCATACGAGCGTAATTTATGTAATTGGACGATCGTTCACGCGCAACGGTTACAATAATTGAAAAAAACGTGCCGCGCGATCGATGATCATTGCACGGCACAAAAGTATATCAAAACATTGTACTATGCAATACATAATACTATAGCGTGTAAATATTTAACTTTTTTTAGGGCGCTATTTGTCTACCATCTCCTGGATGCCGCGGCGGGGGCAGGATGGTCGAAGTCATCGACTCGTCGGTGAATTTTAGGCATGCCGGGGATGAGTTCGAACGTGTATCCTTCTTCTTTCAGCCAACGGATGGCACGGGGGAGGGCATATTTCATGTTTTTTTCGGCTTTCAACGAGTCGTGGAAAACAACGATGGAGCCATCGCGCGTGTATTTTTTCACATTTTCGAGCACACGTTCGGGAGGGAGCTTTTGGTTATAATCGCGGGTTACCACGTCCCACATCACGATTTTATAGCCCTCGCGCTTTAGAAGGAGGGGTTGTGGAAAAATCATATGTCCGTGAGGCGGGCGGAAGAGCGTGGACCCGATCAGCTTGTCGGCTTCACGGGTGTTTGTCAAGAACTTTTTCGGGGCGGTGAGCCAGCCTTGCAAATGATTGAACGTGTGATTGCCCACGCGGTGGCCGCTATCGAGGATATCCTCGTAGAGGTAGGCGTACTTGCGCACGTTGTCGCCCACGCAGAAAAAGGTGGCTTTAACGGCATGATCATCCAAAACATCAAGCACCCACGGCGTGATCTCCGGGATGGGGCCGTCGTCGAAGGTGAGGTACACCGTCTTTTGAAAGGGAACTTTTAAACGCCATAGGGCTCTTGGATAAAGAGCCCTATATAGAAATGGGGGTTGTTCAATTAGCATAATTGTCGCGAAAAAATATCGTTATTCACTCGTGGGGGTGTACTGCTCCAATAACCTGGGACTGAATTGCTGCATCATCCCCAGTGCTTTTTGCATGGTGGCTTCTTCCGTGTCGCGATGCAGTGAATCTTCCGGGGCGGCTGAATAGTAGCCTTGGACGGATCCATCGGTAATCTCTTTCAGTACAATGTCTCCCAAGTAAGGAACCCCCGCGGTGTAGAACCAACGAGCCCGCTCGAGCATGTCGTCGACCATTGTAACGTACTTGTCCCTATCGTGCTGTTGATAGATGCTGGTGACAAGCATCATCGGGTTGATGTTGTTGTAAATCACGTCGGTCATCGTGTTCGACAGCTGCATGGGGGTGAGGCGTACAAACCAGTCGAGGTTGGCATTCACGCGGTTTTTAATTGTTTCGATCAGGGCGTCCGCTTTTTCGGTTTCTCCCAATTGATAGTAAGCGCGAGCAAATAGTAGCCCGTCGGTGCCGTATGAAACGGCGGAATCAGGGATCATCCCGGTGACTTTATCGAGAGCGGTCAACGCTTTTTCGTTTTCACCTGCATTCACGAGTGCATCAACAAGTTGAGTAAAGTAGAGGCGGAACGTGGAGAGCATCCTGCGACTGGTTTCGTCGAAGTAGATATCGGGATCTTCTTCGAGGCCGCCCCAGCGGAACTTGTTGACCATATTATCGTACGCGGCTTCGATGTTTACCCCGTTATTAAGAGGAGTACCCGGTACCACTTGGTAAGAGAGACCGTTGAGCGAGAAGTTGGTGTTCTGCAAGTTCATGTAGAGCGATGGGGTGATGGTGGTCGCGAAATGGATGTCGCGTTCCCAGTTCCCTTTGTTGATGTTGCTGAGCATCTCCAGGATCATAAGCTCCTGCCGATAGACGGCTGTTTTTCCTTCGAGGCTGATGTGCACGCGGTCGGAAGGTGTCGCGGCCAAACGATCCCAGTTTACCCGTGCTGAATCAACGTTTAACCGAAGCAGGTTGGAGGGGATCACTTGGGTTTCGCCCGTGGTGAACGGGTTCAAGGGTTTATATTGTCCCGTACGTAGCTGTACCATGATTTTTTCGAGGTCGATTGTATCCCTGTAGGCGTTCGCGTCGAAATAGGTACCATAAGAGAGTGGAGGAACGTTGCCTTGGCGTAATGCCTCTTCGATCTCTTTGCGAGTGATCACAAACGCCGCACTTCCCGCCTCACCGGAGTACTCGGGGCGCGTCCACTCGATGGGGAGAGGCGTTGATTCGTAGGCTTGACGAAGCAGTTGGTCTACATACCATTCGGTTTGTAGGAAACTGAGGTTGGTCACCCGTACATCGGTACGAAAACCTTCGGTTTCCTGCACGTACCATAGCGGGTAGGTGTCGTTGTCGCCATTGGTAAAAATGATACCATCCTCACCGATGCCTACCAGGTAGTTCATTCCCGTGTCGCGGGCCAACGTGCGGCCCGATCGGTCGTGGTCGTCCCAGTTTTCCGACGCCATCAGAATGGGTACGAAGAGGCATGCCACCGTGGCGAGCGCGGTTGCTGCCGTGGTGTTTTTTATATATTTGCGGAGGAAGAGACTGATTCCCGCGACGCCCATCCCTATCCAAATGGCAAAAGCGTAAAACGATCCCGCGTACGCGTAATCTCTTTCACGCGGCTCGAAGGGGGTTTGATTGAGGTAGAGGATGATGGCCAAGCCTGTCATGAAGAAGAGCATGAAGACCACCAAGAAACTTTGTTGTCCCTTCTCTTTTAGGCGTAACTGGTAGAGGATACCGATGATACCTAACAGGAGCGGCAACATGTAGTACTTGTTGCGACCCTTGTTATTGGCAATATCAGGGGCTATTTCGTCTTGCGGCCCTAAACCGAGCACGTGCTCGTCGAAGAAGGGAATACCGGTAATCCAGTTTCCTGCGGTGATCCCACCATCGGATTGAATGTCGTTTTGCCTTCCCGAGAAGTTCCACATGAAATAGCGCCAGTACATGAAGTTGACCTGGTAGTTGAAGAAGAACTTCACGTTTTGCCATAAGGTGGGTTTTTGGTTCCTGTCGGTTACACCGCCCCACCGTTCGTACCCGATAATATGGTTCCCGAACGAGGGATTATTGGATTGCGAGTGCATGCGAGGCAATAGCATGGTGTTGGTATATTGGTAGATGGGGGAGGTTACCTTTTCGTAGCGGTCCTTTTCGTCGGGTGAGTTTTTCACTACCTGTTGGTATGACACTCGTTCGCCCTTGGTGAGTGCCATGCCGTTGGCATCGCGCACGATACGCGAAGCGTAAGTTGTTCCGTGCAGTAGTGGGGTTTGCCCGTACTGCTCGCGGTTGAGGAAACTGCCCAACGAGAAGATGTCTTCGGGCGAGTTGAGGTCGAGCGGCGGATTGGCGGCCGAACGAATGGGAATAAGCACGTAGGCCGAGAAGCCCACGAGGATGACCATCATGCAGGTCATAGCGAGGTTAATAAACCGGGTGTTCAGCTTTTTGTACTTGAATACAAAGTAGGCACCCGCGGCGATAAGCAGAACCCATAACCAAACACTGCTTCCAATGAAAAGGATGCCCGTTAATCCTAAGCTGATGAAAAAAGCAACACGTGCCCGTGACGCTTGTCCTCGTGCCGAGAGCGTTTCGAATAGTCCCCACGCGATGCTGCCTGCCAATAGGGCGATGTAAACAAACAGCCCGCTGTTGTAAGAGAGTCCCAATCCATTCACGAAGAGGAGCTCGAACCAGCCCCCCACTTTCGTGACGCCGGGTATGATGCCCCACATGAGTACCACGATTAATGCAAAGGACACCAAGAGCGATAGTACAATTCCTTTCCACGTGGGTTGGCTTTTTTTCTTGAAGTAGTAGACCAACACGATCGCGGGGATGCAAAGTAGGTTGAGAAGGTGTACACCAATGGAGAGCCCCATCACGTAAGCGATCAGCACCAACCACTTGTCGGAGTGCGCTTTGTGGGCGTTGTCTTCCCACTTGAGGATTAACCAGAATACGATGGCGGTAAGCATCGACGAGAACGCGTATACTTCGCCCTCCACGGCTGAAAACCAAAATGTGTCGGAGAAGGTGTAAGCAAGGGCACCCACGACACCACTACCAATTACGGCGATGGTTTGTCCCACGCTAAGTTGGCTTTCGCCTTGTTTCAACACTAGCTTACGAGTGAGGTGCGTGATGGTCCAAAATAAAAACAAAATCGTGAATGCACTCATCAGTGCCGACATGCTATTTACCATCATGGCGACTCGCGATGGGTCTTGTGTTAATTGCGTGAAGAAGTTACCTACTAACATGAAAATAGGTGCACCCGGTGGGTGGCCTACTTCTAATTTGTAGGCTTGGGTGATAAATTCACCGCAATCCCAGAAGCTGGCCGTGGGTTCAATGGTAAGAAGGTACACGGCGGCAGCCACAGCAAACACTGCCCAGCCGGCGATGTTGTTGATTAACTTGTAGTTGGTCATTTTATATCCTGATTTTTTCAATTCAAGGCAATCCTCCTGAATTCTACTGATTTAATACGCGAAATCGCGACAAAGATACTGAAATCTCTGTATACCCTCGTGGGAAAAAGAGAGCATTTCGTCGCTTTAGTCTTAAAAAAAGTGAAATGTTGATATTGTTTGCCCTTCTCGCGACAAAAAGACAACAAGAAATAGCCGCGAATAGTAAGAAGAAAAAGGCGGCACACGTAGCCTCGCTTCCCATCAAACGCGAGAGCATTGCAGGAATGTTAAAAAACAGTTAACTGTTTTCAAATAAATTTGAAATGTTGGATATATGTTATATAACATGTTTTTGGATTGATCGTTGATTATGAGATATATGCATAGATGCGCACGTTTTTTTAGTGTCGATTATTTGAAAAAAAGAGTATAGATAATTTGCAGGTGAAATAATAAAAAGTTTACTTTGAAGATTAAGGAAAAAAATCAATAATTAAAAGGTCGTTTTTCGTAACAATCTAGTAATTCAATGCAGGTCATAACGGTATGCAGGTTACATTAGTCATTCTTAAACCCTCAGCGGTTCAGCGCGGCCTCATGGGAGAGGTCGTTTCTCGGTTCGAAAAGAAGGGGATCCAAATCGTGGGGCTAAAGATGCTATGCTTATCCGATGAAATACTTGAAGAGCATTATTCTCACATTAAGGAGAAGCCTTTTTATGGTCGCGTAAAAGATTCCATGCAGGCGAGTCCCGTGGTGGTGATGGCTCTTAAAGGCGTTGATGTGGTAAACGTGGTGAGGAAACTCGCGGGAGTTACCAACGGCAGGGAAGCTCAACCCGGTACGATCCGGGGAGATTACAGCATGAGCGTGCAAGAGAATATAATTCATGCATCAGACTCGATTGAGACCGCGAACGTGGAGTTGTCTCGTTTTTTTGATAAGAACGAGATACACGACTACCCACTGCACAACATCCAGAGCTTGTATGCTCCCGATGAATATTGATTACATGAACTCGACCCAAAAAATAAAGTGGAGTATTTAAAAACTGAAAGGTAGCAATGGAGAAGGATAATTTTTTTGCAAAAGCAAGGGTTCTATTGTCTGCAACCTTACTATTTGTTTCATTAAACTCATTTTCTCAATCCCCCGCGGCGTCTACTAACAAGGCGTCTACTACTGACAAACAACCTCGACCGGAGGTTATCTACAAACAACTACACAGTTCGAGCTTCAGTGAGCAGGGTGGCCTTTTTGCCGATGGATTGAAATTAAAAATGGATTTATCGGTACTTGACGATGCCGAAGAACAACGAGAAATGCTGGATCCTACCGTAATTCCTGCCGACGATATTTATGGTGGCATGTGGGAGAATCGTTTCGTGAACATGTATGGAAGCCTAAAGAATGCCCCCGATACTTTTATCGTGGATTTGGAAAATTTCACGATTCCGGTGGACGGGCATATGACATCTAACTTCGGGAGAAGGGGTAGCCGGCGCTATCATTACGGGATTGACTTGAAAGCGCAGACGGGCGACACGATTTACGCGGCGTTCGATGGCAAGGTGAGAGTGAAGCAATACGAGAGAAGAGGTTACGGCTACTACTTGGTTATTCGTCACGTGAATGGATTGGAAACGGTGTACGGGCACTTGTCGAAGTTCCTGGTCGAAGAAAACGACGTGGTGCTGTCGGGGCAACCAATCGGATTGGCGGGAAACACGGGACGTTCGTTTGGTTCGCATCTTCATTTCGAAACACGATTCTTGGGTAAACCCATCAATCCCAACTTTATTATCGATTTTGAAAACAAAGTAACCCATAGGGACGAGTACCTGGTGACTAACTCGAGCTACCGGAAAACCAATAACAGTAGCAGGGTAAGGGTAACGAGCAACGCGAACAAGCCGGCGAGCGGTACCACGAACAAGTTTGTATCGGGTGAAGTGAACCATCACCGGATCCGAAGTGGAGATACATTGGGTGCCATTGCGCGACGATATGGCACCACCGTGAATGAGCTCTGTAAGCTCAATAATATAACTTCGCGAACCGTGCTTCGAGTGGGCAGAACGCTGCGAGTCTCGTAAAGGAATAGAGAACGGTAAGATAGAAAAAGGTACAAGAAAGCAAACTTGTACCTTTTTTTCATTATCTTTGCTCGGGTTATTTTCGAACCCTCTTTATTAAAGATTCACTGACCTGCTATGGATGTTACAAGTTCCCAGTTTGATGAAGCGATACGGGCATGCCGCGAAATTTACCGTAAGAAACTGCATGATTATGGAGCCTCGTGGCGGATACTTCGTCCGCGATCCGTTACCGACCAGATTTATATTAAGGCAAACCGGATACGATCACTGGAAACCAAACAGGAGAGTAGGGTAGACGAGGGCATTCTTCCCGAGTTTGTCGGCATCGTGAATTATGGAGTTATCGGGCTTATACAGTTGAAATTGGGTTATGCCGAAACGGTAGATATTTCGGCGGATAAGGCATTGGAACTGTACGATGACATTATCGCGGAAACAAAGGAGTTGATGCTGGATAAGAATCATGATTACGATGAAGCATGGCGAAGCATGCGGGTGAGTTCATATACCGACCTGATTTTGATGAAAATATATCGGACCAAAGAGATCGAGGAACTCGAGGGACAGACGCTTATATCGGAGGGGGTGGATGCTAATTACAAGGATATGATTAACTATGCCATTTTCGGGTTAATCAAGTTGCAGTTTGAGGATTCAACGA
>JAAYTC010000163.1 GCA_012518155.1 Bacteroidales bacterium
CCGTGATTTTCTCGCTGCCCCCGGCGGTTCGGCTCACCAGCCTGGGAATAAAAAGCGTGCCACACGATGTGGTGGAGGCGGGTCGTGCTTTCGGTGCCACGGAAAAGCAGATTCTTTACAAGATCGAATTGCCACTGGCGATGCCTACCATCCTTACCGGTGTTAACCAAGTGATATTATTGGCTCTGTCCATGGTGGTGATCGCCTCGATGGTCGGCGCGCGTGGATTGGGAAGCATCGTTTACCAAGGCATTCAGCAGAACGATATCGCGAAAGGATTCGAGTCGGGACTGGGTATCGTGATTCTCGCGATCATCCTGGACCGTATCACGCAGTCGTTCGCGCAAAAGAAAGGATGATAAAATAAAAATAATAATCAAAAACGATAGATAATATGAATTTGAAGAAAAGTTTTTTAAGCCTATTGGCTGTCGCATCTCTCCTCTTTTTCTTTGCCTCCTGCGGTAGCGGGTCGGGCAGTGGGAAAGATGAAGTGACCATTTTGTACCCCAACTGGGCAGAAGGAGTTGCTTTCACCTACCTGGCGAAAGTGGCGCTTGAAGATAACGGCTACGATGTAGACCTGATTAACCTGGAGCCCGGACTGATTTACGGGGAGTTGTCGAAAGATAATTCAAAAGGGGACGTGTTCTTGGACGCGTGGCTCCCACACACGCACGTGGATTACTGGAACGATTATGGCGAAAAACTGGTTAAGCTGGGCGAGTCGTTTAGCGAAGGGACGACCGGCCTGGTGGTTCCCTCCTACGTGCCCATCAACTCCATCGAAGAGTTGAACGCGCACAGCGACCGATTTGGTGGCGAGATTATCGGTATCGGGAGCGGTGCCGGAATTCATGCCAGTACGTTGCGTGCCATTGATGAGTATGACCTAAATCTCGAGCAAATTTCCTCGAGCGGGCCGGCCATGGTCGCGAGCCTCGATAGGGCGGTTAAGAACGACGAGTGGGTGGTGATTACCGGCTGGAAACCACACTACAAGTGGATGAATTTCGATATCAAGTACCTCGAAGATCCCAAGGGGGTGTATCCTACCGACGTATGCGCGATCGTCTCCAGAAGGGGATTTGAAGAAGATATGCCGGAGGTGGCAGATTTCTTTAAGAAGTTCAACCTTGATGAGGAGCAACTGTATAGCTTGATGGGTGCCATCGACACCGAAGGTGAAGAGACCGGCGCCCGGAACTGGTACGAAGCCCACAAGGGAATCGTGGATAGCTGGTTCGAGTAATGTAATGTCATAAACAATAAAAACGAGAGCATATCGCTCTCGTTTTTAGTTTATTGAAGGTTGAGTCGGGATGAGAAGACTCGAACTTCCGACCTCCACGTCCCGAACGTGGCGCGCTAGCCAACTGTGCTACATCCCGCTGTTTTCGCATCCCTCTGTGGGAGCGGATTTTATGCCTTAAATCGTTTGTCAGAAACATTCTGTTGATAACACCATCTATCACCATAGACAGCGCAAAGGTAAATATTTTTTCTCAAATCGGTGTAGTAATCGATAAAAATCATGGAAAGTGATGTGTTGAATCAAAAAAACGATTAATTTTGCATTCCATTAATAAATATAGAGTGCGGCAATAGCTCAGTCGGTAGAGCACTAGCTTCCCAAGCTGGGGGTCGCGAGTTCGAGTCTCGTTTGCCGCTCAATTTTCAATATGACGCCGTTATCAGCGTATCAGCTTCTTTGGATCGTTTACCGGTATCTTGTAGGTGGGGTCTTCCGCCACGTTCACGTGAATGATCGCGTCGGCATTCCGAAGGAGCAGCTTGCAGTCGTCGCTAAGATGGGTTAGGTGGACTGTTTTCCCTTGCTTCCTGTACCGTTCCGTCACGTTATTAACCGCCTCAATAGCCGACATGTCGGTGATGCGGCTCTCTCGGAAGTCGATCACCACTTCTTCCGGGTCGTTCAGTGGATCGAACTTCTCCGCGAAAGCTTTCACTGAGCCGAAGAAGAGGGGGCCGTAGATTTCGTAATGCTTCACGCCCTCTTCGTCGAAGCGCTTACGAGCGCGAATCCGCTTTGCGTTTTCCCACGAGAAGACTAAAGCTGAACAGATGATTCCCGCGAGCACGGCCAATGCCAAGTTGTTGGTCGCTACCGTGACTACCGTTACCAGCACCATCACGAAAACATCCGATATCGGCATCTTGCGGAAAGTGCGAAGGCTGGCCCACTCGAAAGTGCCCACGGCCACCATGATCATCACCCCGGTGAGTGCTGCCATGGGGAGTTTCTCGATCACGCTCGATCCGAACATGATGAACACCAAAAGCATCAGCGACGCGAAGATCCCAGAAAGGCGGGTACGTGCACCGGAAGAGGTGTTGATTAGGCTTTGCCCGATCATGGCGCAACCGCCCATGCCGGAAAGAAAACCGGAAGCGATGTTGGCCGTGCCTTGGGCGATACACTCCCTGTTCCCGTTCCCGCGTGTTTCGGTCACTTCGTCAATCAAGTTGAGGGTTAAAAGGCTTTCAATCAGTCCCACGCCCGCTACTATGGCGGAGAATGGAAGGATGAGCATGAGGGTCTCCATGTTGATGGGAATCATTGGAATCGAGAGAGGGGGGAAGCTTCCCTTGATGGTCTCCCCAGGCGTCAGGGTATCAGCCACCGTGGTGGTAGGGATTCCCAAAAAAATCACGATGGCCGACACGACGAGAATGGCCGCTAACGAGGCCGGCACCGCTTTAGTAAATCGCGGAAGTTGCCAGATGATAAGGATGGTGAGTGCCACCAGTCCCACCATGGTACCCAGTTCGGCAAGGCCGCTGTTCAGTGACAAACCCGACGAAAGTCCTCCCCCCGTGAAGAGAGACGATAACGCCGCGTTGTTGTTGATGATGGAGGTGAAGGTGGGCATTTGCGAAAGAAAGATGATGATAGCCAGCCCGTTCACGAAACCAAGCATCACAGGGTGGGGCACCAGCCGGATAAATTTACCCAGCTTGAAGATGCCCGCGGCGATTTGGAAAAGACCTCCTAATATGACTGTGGCAAAGACGTATTGCATGATCTCCGTGCTGCTGATACCGGGGGAGAGGGTTTTTAACTGCGTGATCAACCCCAAGAAGATAACCGCAATGGCACCCGTGGCTCCAGAGATCATGGCGGGGCGTCCGCCCAAGATGGAAGTGACCAGTCCCATCACAAAGGCGGCGTAGAGGCCTGTCAGGGGTGAGAAACCGGCAATCATCGCGAAGGCTATTGCCTCGGGGACGAGGGCGACGGCCACGGTGAGCCCGGATAGAATTTCTGTTTTGTAATTGATTTTGGTGCCGGAACCAAGCATCCCGGAAATTGAATAACCCATTGATACAATCTTTTTCGGGAGAGAAATAAATGGCTCGCCCAATGAATGATGAATTTAATTGACCGAACGCGCAGCCAAATATTGTTGAATGTATAACCTAAAACGGCCGCAAAGATACAAAAAAATGGCGACTCGCTATCCCGATCGTCGTGAGGACTGATAAGTCTACTCAACGGGTATAGTTGGTTTAGTGAAAGGCGGCAATAAACAATTTGTTTACAATAGATCCTTTTTATCGTGAAAAATAGCCGATTTTTTTGTTTATTTGTAAGGGGAAATATTCAAAATAACAATCGTGATGATTCCGAATTTACAAGGGTTGATCGAGGAGGCGAGAAGCGGTACCGTGCGACGGGTAGCCGTGGCGGCAGCAGAAGATGAACATGTGTTAAAGGCGGTGCAGGAGGCCCTGGCTCGAGGGGTGGCCACGCCACTGCTCGTGGGTGATAAGGAGAAAGTGAGGGCCATCGCTCGAGAGATCGGGTTGAGCCTGGAGGGGATAGAAATTGTAAATAATCGGGAGGGAGCGGCCATTTCGGCTCGCCTCGCGGTGAACAAGATAAGGAGTGGCGACGCGGATTTCTTGATGAAGGGGTTCGTCTCCACGGGAGAGCTCCTCAAGGCGGTATTGGATAAAGAGGAGGGGTTGCGCTCGGGGCAGCTGTTGAGCCACGTCGCCTTTTTTCAATCGCCCTATTATCATAAGGTGCTTTGCGTGACCGACGCGGCGATGAATATCGCTCCCGGTTTGGACGAGAAGGCGGCGATTATAGGGAATGCCGTGGCAGCGTGCCATCGATTGGGGATAGAGCATCCGAAGGTGGCAGTGGCAGCCGCGGTGGAGACGGTCAATCCCAAGATGGAAGCAACCTTACACGCGGCGAAGCTGAAAGAGATGAACCAGAATGGAACGTTGTCCGGTTGTATCGTGGACGGTCCGTTCGCGATTGATATCGCGGTGAACCGGAAAGCAGCACGGAATAAAGGGATAGAGAGCGAGGTCGCGGGCGACAGCGACGTGATCCTGGTACCGGATATCGAGGCAGGGAACATGTTCTATAAGGCCCTCAATTTCTTAGGCGGTGCCGTCTCGGCCGCCGTGGTGATGGGGGCATCGGTGCCGATCGTGCTCACTTCAAGGTCGGACGACGAGCGGAGCAAGTTGTTATCGATCGCGCTGGCGGCTTGCATCGGGAGGCGATACCCGGTATCAAAATAAAATCAGTATATTCAGAATATAATCAATTGTTCAATAAACAAGAAACAGGTAAAAAACCATGGCAACAACTACACGCATCCTGGTGATTAACCCGGGATCGACTTCCACTAAAATAGCGATTTACCAGCAAGAGAAGGTGATTTTCCTCAAGACGATCAAGCATCCCGTGGAGGAACTAAAGGGCTTCAAGCGGATTACTGATCAGTACGAGTATCGGAAAAACAAGATCCACGAGGAGTTGAAAAACGCCGATATTCCGTTCGAGACGATCGACGCGGTGATCGGTCGTGGGGGATTGGTGAAGCCGATCGAGGCGGGTGTGTTCCGAGTGAACGAGGAGATGCGGAAGGACTTGCTGGAGTGCAAAAGAGGGGAGCACGCGAGTAACTTGGGAGGGTTGATAGCAAGCGATATCGCGCGGATGTTGCCGACTGCCGAGGCGTTTATTGCCGATCCGGTGGTGGTGGACGAGCTGGACGCGCTGGCCCGCTATACCGGGCATCCGCTGTTCGAGAAAGTATCCGTGTTCCACGCGTTGAATCAGAAAGCAATCGCTCGCTCGCACGCGAAATCCATCATGAAGCGATACGAGGATATGAACGTTATCGTGGTGCACTTGGGCGGAGGGATCACGGTAGGAGCTCACTGCAAAGGGCGGGTGGTGGACGTGAACCAAGGGCTCGATGGGGATGGCCCCTTCTCGCCCGAACGTTCCGGTTCGCTGCCCGCGGGATCGCTACTGAAAGCGGCGTTCAGCGGGAAATACAGTTACGAGGAGCTGGCCGAGATGATCGTCGGCAAAGGGGGAATGATGGCCTACCTGGGCACGAACGACGCGTACATCGCGGAGCGCGAGGCGATGGATGGCGACGAGAAACATAGGGAGGTGCTGGAGGCGATGGCGTACCAGGTGGCAAAAGAGATTGGTGCGATGTCCGCGGTACTCAAGGGGGAGGTAGACGCGATCCTGATCACGGGGGGCATTGCCAACAGCAAATGGTTTTGTAACTTGATCATCGAACGGATCTTCCGGATCGGGCCGGTACACGTCTATCCAGGTCAGGATGAGATGGGAGCTTTAGCGGAGAACGCGCTGCTGGCCCTCAACGGCGAGATCGAAATTAAAGAGTACCGGTAATGGATGTTACTCGTTACTTCTCTTGTGATGGTAAACAGTTGATCGTGGAGTTAATAGGAAGGTGAAGGAAACAATATGAAAAGAATTTTAAATAGTATGAGATTTTACAAACAGATCATAGTCGCTCTTGCAGGAGTTTTACTCATAACTTCTCATATGTTGGGAAGTAATATATGGACTGAGGGCTCCTTGCGAGGCAAGAAAGTGTTGTACGTGTACGGAGGATGGGAGGGGCATGAGCCGGAGAAGTGCCGCGATATTTTTGTGCCTTGGCTAAAATCGGAAGGAGCAGAGGTCTTCCTATACGAGGACCTCAAGTGTTACGACGATTCGTTGTTGATGGCAAAAGTGGACTTGATCGTACAGCATGTTACGATGGGCGAGATTTCCAGTTCACAAGAGAACGCTTTACTTAAAGCGATTAAAGGAGGGGTCGGATTAGCCGGGTGGCATGGTGGACTGGGCGATTCGTTCCGTAACAACACGGAGTACCAATATATGGTGGGAGGACAATGGGTGGCTCACCCCGGTGGAATTATTTCATACAGGGTGAATATCATGGATAAGGAGGATCCTGTAACCCGGGGATTGGAAGATTTTGAAATGAGGTCGGAGCAATATTATATGCACGTGGATCCGAACGTGAACGTGTTGGCCACAATGATTTTCACCGGTGAGTATGATTCTTGGATTGAAGGGGCGGTGATGCCGGTGGTGTGGAAAAAGAACTATGGAGAGGGACGGGTTTTTTACTCTTCATTGGGACATGTGGCTGCTGATTTCGAAGTAGTTGAAGCCTTTGAAATCATGAAGCGGGGTATAAAATGGGCGGCGGGTGAGTAGGATGCTCTATCTTTTTAATCCGGAGAACGACTTGGCGCTGGCTAACTTCACTTCGAACTACACGCCGCCGGCATCCGCCGTGAGAATGGCAAGGGAGCTTGCCGTGTTACCTATTTGGTTCGCCGCGCAGGATAAGGAGCCATACGTGATCGTCAAGGAAGATACGAATGAGAAGCCGCACGTGGGTGACGTGTCGAACGCGGATGTGAAGCCGATCGTGGTTGCCGAGGCGGAGGCGAATAGGGAACCAATGGTGATCGCGGAGGGATCGGTGAACCGGGATTTTCTGAATCGGATGAAGGAGGTGTTACCGCTACAAGCTACGCTGATCTCGTATAGTGATATCGCTTCGTTTCCTGATAGACGGATCGTTCCGTGGGGATGGAACCCTTCGCTGGCGCGAAGGTTGAGTGATCATGGGGCAAGCAAGCACCAACTCCCATCGACGGAGGCGTTGGAACGGTTGCGGGGATATTCCAACCGCCGCCACTCGGTGGAGATGCTAAAGGAGCTGCGGGGACACGATGCGGGGTTTTTAGGCGATGCTCGCTATTTCACGGGGATGGAAGAGCTGTTGACCTACTTGAACTCGTTCCCGGGGGATAAAGCGTTGAAGATGCCTTTGTCGGGAAGCGGCAAGGGGTTGATTTGGATTCTGGACCAGATTACCGATAAACAAGCTGATTGGGCCCGAAAGGTGATAAGAGAGCAGGGCGGAATAGTGGCCGAGCCTAAGTACAATCGGGTAAAGGATTTCGCGATGGAGTTTTACCTGGATACCGGTGCGGTCCGGTTTACCGGTTACTCGCTGTTTCGCACGGCAGCCTCGGGCGCGTACATGGGGAACGAACTGTTGAACGACCAACGAATCGTGGAAGTGCTGTCGTGTTACACGGATTCTGACTCATCACATCGCCTCTCTGCCGACTCATCATACTGTCCATCCCCCGACTTGTTGCAGCAGCTCAAGGAGTGGTTCGTGAAAGAGCTGAGCAACCGTTTCCCGCATTACAAGGGATACGCCGGGGTGGATATGATGATCTGCGATACGGGAGGGGGTTACAAGGTACATCCCTGCGTGGAGATTAACACGCGGATGAACATGGGCGTGGCCTCTCGCTTGTTTCACGAGCGGTTTGTCCAACCGGGCAGGGAGGGGCGGTTCATGGTGGATTATATTAAAAAACCGGAAGGGGCCCTTTCGTTTCACCATGCCATGGAACGGGATTACCCGCTGGAAGTGAAGGACAAAATGGTCGCTTCCGGCTACCTGCCGCTGACACCGGTCACGGCAAATACACGTTATATCGCATATGCTATCGTAAGGTAGACACTATGCCCGTCCTGATAGCTTGTTTACCAGCTCGGTAGTGGCCGTTTCGGAGTAGATGCCGTACGCGTTCACTAAAAGTCCCTTTATACCGTTCCGCGGGGATGAAATAGCGTACAAGATGCTCTCGTTGTCGAGGTCGGACATCTCTTGAAAGCGATACACTTCGTCGATGATAAACTCGTCAGGGTGCAAGCGCAGCCGGTCTTCCGCGCACTCGATACAATCTACTTTTATGTTGAAATTGGCCGTGTAACCCCTCTTCGATAAGTCGTTGATGGCCTCTGATAAGGTGGTGTAGGTTCTCATACTCATTCCTTTTTTACTTCTGAAAAATATTTGTAAAACAGCGGTATGGTCCGTATGCCATTGTAGAACTGCTCCAGCGGGAAGTTCTCGTTGGGCGAGTGAATGGCGTCGGACCCCAGTCCAAATCCAAGGAGCACCGATTTGATGCCCAGGATCTCTTCAAACGTGGCGATGATGGGGATGCTGCCGCCCGAACGGACCGGCACCGGGTCTTTCCCGTATACATCCTTGAACGCCTTCTCTGCTGCCCGGTAGGCCGGTAGGTCGATCGGGCAGACGTACGACGGCCCCCCGTGAAGGTAGTCGACCTTTACTTTGACCGACTTGGGGGCGATGGATTCAAAATATTCTATAAACAGTTGCGCGATTTTGTTATGGTCTTGATTCGGTACCAGTCGGGTACTGATTTTAGCGTACGCCTTCGAAGGGAGTACCGTTTTAGCTCCTTCACCGGTGTATCCTCCCCAGATGCCGCACACGTCGAACGTGGGGCGAATACCGGTCTGTTCGTTAGGGGTGTACCCTTTTTCGCCAAACAGCTCTTCCACGCCTATCGAGTCTTTGTACTCCTGCAGCGAGAAGGGAGCCTTTGCCATCATTTCACGCTCCTCGGGGGAGACCTCCACCACGTCGTCGTAAAAACCGGGAATCTGGATGCGCCCTTCGTCGTCTAACGTCTGGGCGATCATCTTCGAGAGCACGTTGATGGGGTTGGCTACCGCGCCGCCAAAGAGCCCCGAGTGGAGATCGGCTTCCGGGCCGGTTACCTCCACTTGCCAGTAGGCGAGCCCTCGTAGCCCCGTGGTGATAGAGGGAACGTCGGGCGCGATCATCGAGGTATCGGAGACCAGGATCACGTCAGCTTTTAGCATCTCCTTGTTTTCCTCGCAGAACTTGGGAAGGTTGGGGGAGCCCACCTCTTCTTCTCCTTCGATTAGGAATTTCACGTTGCAAGCGAGCTTGCCCGATTGAACGAGATACTCGAATGCTTTGGCGTGCATGAACGATTGGCCTTTGTCGTCGTCCGCCCCGCGGGCCCAGATCTTACCATCTTTGACCACCGGCTCGAAGGGATCGGTTCTCCATAGCTCGAGTGGGTCTACCGGCATCACGTCCATGTGTCCATACACCAACACGGTGGGCGCGTTCTCGTCGATGATCTTTTCGCCGTAGGTCACCGGGTTGCCATCGGTTTCCATGATCACCGCCTTGTCGGCTCCCGCGGCCAATAGGATCTCTTTCCACTTCTCGGCAGCTCGATACATGTCGGGCTTGTGCTTGGGAAGCGATGAGATGGAGGGGATGCGGATCAACTCGAAAAGCTCATCCAGAAAACGTTTTTCGTGTTTTTTTACGTACTCGTTAATTTCGTTCATGTTGTGTCTGTTTTATTTAAATTATGTGTTGATTTTATTGTTCTCTCTTCCGAATGCCCCTTAGTCATAGCGACAACCTGTTATTCCGGCCGCGTTGACATTTGTCCTATTATCACAGCGGCATCCTACTGTACGCCTGTCGTGTTCATCTTTAGCGTATAGACTGATGTACGTGCAGTGATAAACAGGATATCCCGCTCTTTCCCTCCAAAGCAGACGTTGGACGGGCTCTCGGGCAGCTCGATTGCTTCAATCAGCTCCCCTTCGGGTGAGTATACCCATACCTTCCCCATGGTGAGGTAGACGTTCCCTTGTTGGTCGATCGTCATCCCGTCGGATCCTTCGGGAGCGAAAAATCTACGGTTGGTCAGGCTGCCGTCCTCCTGAATCGAATACTTCCATATCTTGCGGTCGTTGATATCGGCCACGTAGAGCGTCTTCCCATCCGGCGTGCCGATAAGCCCGTTGGGTTGTATGTAGTTATCACTCACCCGGATCACCTGTCCATAAGGCGTAAGAAGATACACGCTCCGTGCTTCTTGCACCTCGGTGTGTCCTTCAACCCAATAATCCCGATGATAATACGGATCGGTGAAGTAAATATTCCCGTTCGGTGCAACCCACAAATCGTTCGGCCCATTTAAATGCTTGCCGTCATACCCCTGAACCAATACCTTCAATTCTTTTTCATCGGTAAACCGCACGATGCGGTTATGGAGGTCGGCACACGCCACCAACTGATCGTCGGCATCAAAATACATGCCGTTGGATCGTTCGGTACCCTCCAGCCAGAGAGTGATTCCCTCGTTTTCGTCCCACACGTGAATACGGTCGTTCGGCTGGTCGGTAAAGAATACCTGCCCTTTGGAATTCACCGCGGGGCCTTCGGTGAAGGCGTAACCGGTGCCGACACGTTTAATTTCCATGTGATCCGCGATAATGCCGGGGTTTTGTCCCCAGAGGATCGTCGATAAAAGACAAAGGAGCACTGTGTTGATCGGTTTCATATTGTTGCTTTCGTTCGCGGGCTGAAGGTTCGTTCCCAGCCACCTTTATCACAAAGAAAATAAATTTATTTCTATTTCAACGAGTAAATGGCAGAAAATGCAGAACGATTTTATGTCAACAGGGATGATTTTCAGTACTTTTTCATTTACTTCAGGGTATTTTTTGTAAATTTGTAGAATGCTTTTCGTGTGCTCATGAAAAAAAATCCAATCGTATGAAACAAGTAATCCATGCATGCGCTTTTATCCTGATCATGGGGATGATGGCATGCGGCAACCCAACAAAATCAGATCAAGTGCAAGAAGCAAAATTTATACCCGATTCCCGTGTGGAGTCAGTGATTCGGCAACTAAACGACTCGCTGGGTGAGGCCCATTCGTTTCGTGTGGAGCGAGGGGTGCGGCAAGCAGCCCAGCTTTGGTGGAAAACCGATGGAAGTGCAGATGATTTCGAGCGGTTTTGTATCACCTCGTTCGTGTCCGATCCCGATAAATTGGACCAGCTATACGCGACACTGGAACGCAACTTCGAGATTATCAACGGTTATTTCCACAAGATGAACGTGGAGTTAAAAGAACCGTTGCAGCTCGAGGGGCCGGAGATCACGCCGGTAGATATGCTATTCGGGAGCTACAGTGCTTCGGCTCATTTGACCGATGATCTCTATGCCAATAAGCTGGCGTTTCTCACCGCGTTGAACTTTCCTTTCTATTCGTTGGAAGAGAAGACCGAGTTGGGTGAAACTTGGTCTCGAAAGGAGTGGGCTCACGCCCGGATGGGTGATCGCTTTATCTCCCGAGTGCCGGCGGCAATCCAACAAGATGTGTCGAGTACGGTGACCGAGGCGGACGCTTATATTTCGGATTACAATATCTACATGGATATGTTGCGAGACGATAAGGGGGAGCAGCTGTTTCCCGACGGCATGAAGCTAATCTCGCACTGGGGGTTGAGAGACGAGCTGAAATCCAATTACGCGGATAGTGAGAAAGGGCTGCAGAAACAGCGGATGATTTACCAAGTGATGCAGCGGATTATCGACCAGACTATTCCCTTGGAAGTGATTAACAGCGATCGGTACGCGTGGAACCCTATATCGAATCAACTTTATGACGGCAACACGGGGGTTGCATCTCGTCCCGAGGATACTCGTCGCTACGAGGTGTTTCTGAAGAATTACCACGCGATGCGGCAGCTTGATCCCTACAGCGCGCACTATCCCACCCAGCTGGACCGTGCGTTTGATGGTACGATGGAGATCCCCCGCGAAGATGTGAAAGAGCTGTTCCAAGCCTTGGTGTCGTCGCCCGCGGTGAAGGAGGTGGCGGCCTTTATCGAGTCGAGGCTGAACAGAGAGCTTGAGCCATTTGATATCTGGTACAACGGGTTCCGTCCCGGAGGGGGCATACCGGAGGATGATCTGACAGCTATCACCACGCGTAAATATCCCACCGCCGAGGCATTAGAAGCCGACCTGACAAACATGTTGTTGAAACTGGGATGGAATCCAGCGAAAGCGAACGAGATCACTTCGTTGATCACGGTGGATGCTTCACGCGGCGCCGGTCACGCCTGGGGAGCCGCAATGCGCGGGGACATGGCTCGCTTACGGACGCGTGTGGGAGAGAACGGGCTCGATTATAAAGGATACAATATAGCGGTACACGAGTTCGGACATAACGTGGAGCAGACCATCACCATGAACGATGTGGATTACTATATGCTGAACGGGGTGCCGAACACATCGTTTACCGAGGCGGTGGCATTCTTGTTCCAGAAAAGGGACTTGGAGTTGCTCGGGTTGCAAAACCCCAACCCGGAGGATGACCATTACTTGGCTTTGGATATCTTCTGGTCTTGTTACGAGATCATGGGCGTTTCACTGGTGGATATCCAGGTATGGGAATGGCTCTATGATAACCCCAATGCCACTCCTGCAGAACTCAAAGACGCGGTGATACGGATCGCGAAAGAGGTGTGGAACAGCTACTATGCGGGGGTATTGGGAGGAGAGGGTGAGACCCTGCTGGGGATCTACTCGCATATGATCGATTACCCCTTGTACTTGCCCAATTACCCGATGGGTCATCTGATCTCATTCCAGATTGAGCAGCAAGTGAAAGGAAAGAACTTGGCCGACGAGATCGACCGGATGTTCACGCAAGGAAGCATCGTTCCGCAAGCCTGGATGAAGCAAGCGGTGGGCTCTCCTATCTCCATCGATCCGCTGATCGCGGCGACTCGTGAAGCTCTTCAGGCGTTAAAGGAATAGGACGCGAACGCGCGGAAAGGGGGGGGCTGCTCTGTCCCTCGTGTCGATCGCACCATCTCAATGAGGAACTAAATAGCGTGATACCGCGTTACTACGATTTTTTTACTCGATTTTGCTTCTATATAATAGGAAATAGTGTACTTTTGTGGGCGACTAAGGAAAGATGCCGGAGTGGTCGAACGGGGCGGTCTCGAAAACCGTTGTACTCTCACGGGTACCGGGGGTTCGAATCCCTCTCTTTCCGCTGGGAAGGGGAAATTAGGGGTAAAATACTAATACTCCTCTTTTTTATTTGCTCACAAGTCTCTGTATACTAATGCCAAAAGAGGTCGATCATTATAGTTAATTTGTAGTAAAATAGATGTCTGGTTGGGGTTATTCGCTATTTTTTTTGTAAAAATAGCCCTTGCAATATGACTACAATTATTATAGAAGAAAACAGCCTACAAGCAAAACTACTGCTTGAATATATCAAGACGTTGCCTTTCGCTACAGTGATCGAGGAAGATAAAAAGAGTTTCCGCGAGGCGGCTGAGGAGTGCAATGCTGTCCCAGTAAGAGTGTTTACAGATGAGTTGCGCCGTCGTATAGACCAATGGCCTGATGGAAATGCGTGAAGTTGTGATCTCTCAGGCAGTTCTGGATATTCGCGTACGAGGTTTTTGACGATGGAGTTATCGTCCGAGATATGTCACATACCTCTTTGCTGTCAGAGTGAAATGTATGGATAAACGGCACTGAAAACCACCGCAAAGCCGGAAATATAAAATCGGTAGGGCTGCGTAACCAAGACTTATAAAAATTACTGAGTTAAATCATATTAGAACGGGATGTCGTCCATTCCCTCGTCCGACGGGCCGAACGGATTGTCAGCGGGAGGTGCCTCGGGCGGGATCTCTTCGTGTTGAGGCGCGGTCGGTGCATTGCTCTGTGCCACCAGTCGCCAAGCCTTCACATCGGTGTACCACCGGCCATTGTACTCCCTGCTTTCTACATCAAAATCGATGGTGTACATATCGCCTTCATTCAGGGGCACGTGCTCGAATTTATTGCCCCACAGGGAGACGCATATCTTTTTGGGGTATTGATCTTGTGTTTCAACGATAATATCCTGTTTTTTCCACTCACCGTTTCTCCCCGTCCCGGACTGAAGGGGCAGAATCTGAATCAATTTTGCTGTTAACTGCATATTTTGTTTGTAGTTACCTGTTTCAACCATTCGTGATCGCTGCTTCCCCAAAGCGAGGCTGCTTTTCACGCTAGACCTGCAAAGGTAACGTTAACCGTGCGATTTTCCCAATTAAATCATGCGAGCAATTGATTATTTTTTTAGTACCTTTGAATATTTCTACATATTTAATAATTAATCATGTAACTGAATATGGCACATTTTAATGATATTATCCGCATAAATCCCAAAAAACGTTTTGGTAAACCTTGTGTCAGGGATACACGTATTACAGTGTACGACGTGTTGGGCTGGTTGTCATTAGATATGACGTATGATGAGATTATAGCCGACTTCCCGGAACTGACACGAGAAGATATTCTTGCTTGCTTGGCATTTGCCGCACAACGTGAACGATCCTTACAAACGGCATGAAATGAGGTTGCTTTTCGATCAGAATATTTCATTTAGGATCTGTCGATTATTATCGGAAAGTTTTTCTGAATGTCGACACGTTAGCTCCGTCGGGCTTCACAACCATGAAGATATAGATATTTGGAAATTCGCTAAAACTAATGGTTTTAGCA
>JAAYTC010000164.1 GCA_012518155.1 Bacteroidales bacterium
CAGCCACTCGAGAAGATCTGTACATGGTGGTACATGGTAACGAATGAAAAAAACCGATGCCCCTAAAAGGCACATCGATCTTTTATGGTTTTTCAGGAGGCTACACGCTAAACCCGTCTACGCCTAAATAAAGAAATAATCCAGAGCAATATTATGGCCCCGATAAGCGCCGTGATAAGGCTGCCAATAACACCCCCCGCGGCAATGCCCAGCAATCCGAAAACCCATCCTCCGATAACGGCACCGGCTATCCCAACGAGTAGGTTAACGATAAATCCGAAACCATCACCCCGCATTAAAAGGCCTGCTAACCATCCGGCTACTGCTCCGATAATAATCCACCATATCCATCCCATAATTTAATATTTTAGATGTTAATACTATTTTGAGCACTTGATGTTATATCTCTATCAACATCAGCTTCTCATCGTTTTAACGTAATTGACTACAAATAGTTTAACAAACAAACAAAAAATCGTTCGTTAACTCATCCGATGCTTATAATCATGATACCCAAACTCCCTGTAAATTTCGAAGTCACCCCCTACCGTCCATATACCCATCGAAGGGTGTGAAACCCCGTTGAACATCGTCGTTTTCACGGTGGTATAGTGAATCATATCTTCGAAAACCATCCAATCCCCCACTTTCAACGGCTCGTCGAACGACCAATCCCCCATGAAATCGCCGCTCAAACAGCTATTTCCTCCCATCCGGTAGGTGGGTTTATCCGGTATCGGATCGTGGTAGGCCCCTCTTATTCATGGTTTATAGGGCATCTCAAGGCAGTCGGGCATATGACACGCGAAAGAAACGTTCAACATGGCCGTCATCACGCCCCCGTTCTCCACGATATCTGCCACGGTAGCAACAAGTACCCCGGTCTCCCAAACAAACGCGCTGCCCGGCTCCAAGATAACCTCGAGATGAGGATAACGCTTTTTCAATCCCTTCAACACAACAATCAAGTGGTTTACATCGTACTCCTCGTGCGTGATCAGGTGCCCACCGCCCAGGTTGAGCCATTTTATCTGTCTAAATAGATGTCCAAATTTACGTTCTACCACTTCCAGCGTTTTTTCGAGATCGTAAGAGTTATTCTCGCACAGGTTGTGAAGATGTAACCCCGTGATCCCTTCCGGTAATTGCTCACCAATCGTGTCGAGCGTTACTCCCAGCCTCGATCCTGGAGCACTGGGATTGTAGAGGTCGGTATCCACCACCGAGAATTCAGGGTTGATCCTTAACCCGCATTCAATTTTTTTTCCCGACCCTCGCACCTCCGGGTAATAACGCTCGAACTGCGAAAGCGAATTAAAGGTGATATGACTGCTGTATTCGAGGAACAGGGGAAAATCATAATCGGTGTATGCAGGTGCGTAGGTATGTGCCAGATTGCCCATCTCCTCGTATGCTAGCCGGGCTTCCGCGACAGAGCTAGCGGTTGAATGGTTGATGTACTCTCGGATGATGGGAAATGACTTCCACATGGCAAAAGCTTTGAATGCCAAAATTATTTCCACTCCCGCTTCTTCTTTTACGGAGCGGATTAATCGCAGGTTTTTTCGTAAAAGATCCTCCTCCAGCACGTAGCATGGGGAGGGTATTTTTGATAGATCAATCATAAATCAGTCAGCTAAATTTTATCAGAATAGGTGCCAATATGCACTTTTTCCCAGTGCAGGTTTTCTATATCGGCAGGAGTTCGCTCTTTCTCTTTTTTGCCAAAGGCAATTATACACAATACCTCCAATGGCATGGGTACTTCCAGCAAATCGTTGATATATTCTCCGGATGTCACGTTTTCGGAATAAAATCGGTTTCTAACCTGAATCCAACAGCTGCCGATGCCCAACTCTTCAGCTTGCATCTGCATGTTAATGGCCGCGATAGAAGCATCTTCCACCCACGCGTCGCTCACCAATGGATTTCCGATAACCACAACCAAAAGTGCTGCATCCGCTATAAACTCGGCACTTTTGGGCTTACATTTCGAGAGCTTCTCGCCCATTTCCTTATCTTCGACGGCAATAAACTCCCAAGAATGCCTATTTTTTGAAGTCGGCGACAGCAGAGCAGCCTCGAATATTTTCTTTGTCTCATCCGGGGAGAGCAACTCCTCTCTGTATTTCCGAATACTCCTGCGACGTATCTGTAACTGTTGAAAATTGTTCATTGTTCGTAGTTTAATTATTCGCTGCAATAATACAAAAAAAATGGGAGACTTCCGATCGTGCCCGACGTTTCACCATTTTTTCGCTATCTTTGTACCGTATGAGATAAAAAAATTCACCCCATGTATCATTCGTCGAAAATCAGGGTAAAACCCTCCGTGAAGATGGCCGACCTAATCGATGCGAACCCCCGTCTGTTGCTCATGCTTCAGCATTTCAATATCGATTTCAGGGTAAGCGATCAAACCGTGCAGCAATTGTGTGAACAGTACGACATCAGCGAGAACTTGTTTGTCCACATTGCTAACTTGTTCAATGGTTTTAACACCAAGGGTTTTCAACTCAACACCCAGAAGGAACTGATACAGGTAGTTAATTTTTTAAAAGAAACGCACGACTATTATCGTTCCGATAAATACCCGCAAATCAGTTCCTATATCCGCCATTTGCAGGAAAACCACCCCGAACGCGAGATTAAGATGCTAGAGAAGTTTTTTAACGATTACTTCGTGGAAGTGCTCGACCATCTTGATTACGAGGACAATATTGCTTTTCCCTATTTTCTCTCGTTATGGGAAAACGAAGCGCACGACGATACCCAAGAAAGGTACTCCTCCAACGAGTATAGCGATCATCATACCGATATAGAATTGAAATTAAAAGATTTGAAAAATCTCCTACTCAAGTACGTGAAGATCGATAACGATCTGGATGTCAGGCGAAAATTGTTTTTTTCTTTATACGAGCTGGAGTTTGATTTATATATTCACTCTTTAATCGAGGAGACCATATTGATTCCTTCCGGAGTGAGTTTCGAGGAGAATCGCGATGCAAAATAGAACCCCCATTCATATTGCCCTATTAGAAACGTCCCGGATTATCTGCGAGGGGATCCAGGCTATTTTATACCAGTCACCCGAATTAGATGCCCGTGTACATCGGGTAGAGGACCTTGAAGAGCTTGGTGAATTACTTGAGAATCAATCTACCGACATCTTGATTGCCAGCCCCGTCCATTTTGTAAACCGAGAAAAGGAGATCAATTCGATCCGTAAAGAGTTTCCTACCCTTTCAATAGCAGTCATCGACTACGGGGTAATGCGCCAGTCGCCACTCCCACACGATGCCACGCTTTCGTTGTATGATACCCCCGATCATATCGTTCAGTCGCTGCTGAAATTGGTGAATAAGAACCGCCTCTTTTGTAAAATGCATCAGGACGACAACCTCACCAAACGAGAGATCGAGGTTTTAACCGGCGTGGTGAATGGGCTTTTGAACAAAGAGATTGCCGAGCAGTTAAACATCAGCGTACACACGGTGGTGCGCCATCGTAAAAACATCACCACGAAGACCGGTATCCGTAGCCAATCGGGACTCACCATCTACGCCATCTCAAAAAAGATCGTCAATATCGAGGATATCGAGATTTAACCCCCTACTCTTCCATCAGCATGGCCACGGGATCATCGAGGGCTTCCATCACCCTCTTTATAAAGCGAGTGGTCTCTCCACCGTCCACCACACGGTGATCCACGGTGAGCGAGAGCGGCATGATATTTCCAATTACGATCTCATCCTCTTTCACGATGGGTGTTTTCAGGATTCGCCCTACCCCCAGTATCCCCGCTTGCGGATAATTAAGTACCGGGGTCGCGTAAATGCCCCCGATGGAGCCGAAGCTGGTAATCGAGAAGCAGCCCTCTTTCATATCTCCCAACGTTAACTTCCGAGCACGTGCCCGTTCGGCCAGGTCGCCCACCTCCTTCGCGATCTCGAAGATGGTCAACCGGTCCGCGTCCCTTACTACCGGGACTACCAGTCCATCGGGTGCGTCTACCGCGATGCCGATATGGTAGCGGTTACGGACTACTATCCGGTTATTTTCCATATCGATCCGGGAGTTCAATTGTGGGTGACGCTTCAACGCCTGTGCCACCGCCTTCACGATAAAAGGGAGGTAGGTTAACTTCACTCCTTTACCGGCAAACCACTCCTTATAACTTGCCCTTATCTGCATCAAGCGAGAGATCTCCACCTCTTCGAAAACCGACATATGCGCGGCGTTCAGTTTGGAGTGCAGCATATTACGAGCAATAGTTTTTCGAATCTGCGTGAGCGGGAGATAAGTTTCATCTCCATTAGGCGCGGGAGATGATTGAGAACTTTTCGTTCGTGTGGACTCCTGTCCCGATCGCTCGTTGAAATCCTGTATATCGGCTCTTCTGACTCTGCCCGAAGGACCACTCCCCGGTACTTGGTTTATATCGATTCCCAGCTGCTTGGCCATCGCTCTTGCCACGGGCGTTGCAAGTGCTTTGCGTGTCTCGCCTCCGCTCTCCTTGCCGGCTGTTTCGCTACTTTCGTCGCTCGCGTCCAACACATCACCTTTCGATGCTACTTCCATAGTTCCCACCACTGCTCCCGCGTCTTCGGGTTCCTGTATAGGAAGGGTTTGAGCCATTTCACCAACCTCTTTATGTTGCTCTTGATCCTGTTCTTGTTCTTGATCGTGGGATGCACCGGTTATCTCCACGAGGGGTGTACCCACGCGAATCACGTCCCCCACTTTTCCGTGGAGCACGGCAATGCTCCCCTCTTTTGGCGACGGGATATCGGCCACCACTTTATCGGTTTCCATTTGCACCAACGGGTCACCCACCTTCACGGTATCTCCCTCCTTCACGTACCATTCCAGAATGGTTCCTTCGTCGAGCCCCTCGCCCAGATCGGGGAAATTAAATATAAATTTCATATGATATGATTAAAAATTAACGCTCTTCTCGATTTCATAAAAAATGCGCTCCGGCGAGATCATGAAATATTTCTCACCCTGTGCCAGCGGTACGATGGTATCGAAGCCCATAAGCCTCCGAGGGGGTGCTTCGAGGTAAAGGAAAGCCTCTTCGTTGGCGATGGCGATCAATTCTGACCCCACGCTGAACGACTCATTCGCTTCAGCGACGATCAACATCCGCCCCGTTTTCTGCACCGACTTCCGAATAGTTTCTCTATCAATCGGATAAATCGATCGAAGGTCGATCAGTTCCACCGAGATGCCCGCTTCATCCGCCATGGCAATCGCTTTTTGGCATTCCCGAACGAGAGCACCAAAAGCCACCACG
>JAAYTC010000165.1 GCA_012518155.1 Bacteroidales bacterium
GAGCAGAACTACCACTTCCAGGTGCTTTCCATCGTGTTGGATAAACTCGGCTTCGAGTTCGGCAAGGGATTGGTGCACTTCTCCTACGGGATGGTGGAACTGCCCGAAGGGAAAATGAAATCGCGGGAAGGTACCGTGGTGGATGCCGACGACCTGATGGCGGAGATGATCGAAACCGCCCGTGAAACATCGAAAGAACTGGGCAAGCTGGACGAAGCCACCCCCGAGGAGGCGGAAGCGATTGCCCGCATGGTAGGATTAGGTGCCCTCAAGTACTTTATCCTGAAGGTGGACCCCAAGAAGAACATGACCTTTAACCCCCAGGAATCGATCGACTTTAATGGCAACACCGGTCCCTTTATTCAATACACCCACGCCCGGGTACGGTCGATCCTCCGCAAAGCGGAAGAACAAGGCATCGCGATACCGGACAAGTTGGACCCCGGCGCACCCCTATCAGGGAAAGAGGAAGGATTGGTACAGTTGCTCTCGGAATTCGGGGCAGCAGTAAAACAGGCCGGTGCCGAATACAACGTCTCCTTGATTGGGAACTACGTGTACGATCTGGCGAAAGAGTTCAACCAGTTTTACCACGACCATCCGATCCTTCGGGAAGAGAACGCATCATTGCGTGATTTCCGACTGATGCTCGCCAAGAACGTGGCGCACACCATCAAGAGAGGGATGAAACTATTCGGCATCGACGTGCCGGAACGGATGTAAGCAACGAAAACTCCTTTCAATTTCACCCGGCCAGCCGTATGGGACAGATCTACCGGGATGCCTATCAAGGGATCAGTATTACATATTACATGGAGGCGATGACCTGAAACCACTCGCCACTGAACCATCAAGCTTTCGTCAGAATAAATTAGAAACGATTTATTTCTCTTTATCCTTTTCTTCCAATAAAAAAACAGTGAAAAACCGGAGAGCGTGAAATGGATGTTTCATTCTCCGGTTTTATTTTGCACGTTCAGTATATGTGAACTGTTGACAAAGAGATCATATATCAATCTAAATCAACACCATAGTACGGCATAAATTCATCGTTTGATTTATAGTAATAATAGGTGGATGGATTTGTATAAGGATTATTGTAGCGATAAATAGCCGGATTAGCATTGAGTTCCGCCTGGTTCCATCCCGGTGTCCAGCCAACAAATACACCGTCCATATCGATACAGTGCTGGTACCGTTCGCACGTTGTTCCGCGGTATGCTCTGTGAACACCTGTTTCCAAACGCCTTGCATCAAAGTAGTTCACTCCTTCTCCCCAAAACTCCACACCTTTCTGAAAAACCAGTTCATCTATAAACTCTTCCGGGTTATTGGAGTTGCATAAGTAATCGCTTTGGCGTGTTCTCACAATTTCCTCCAATGCACTTTTCGCTGCAGCAAGCCCTGTTGTATGAAGAACGGCTTCTGCCTTTATAAAGTACATCTCTTCCACCCTCATTATTGGAAAATCGGTGGCTCCACCCACAGAGTAGGTTGTATAATCGCCTTTATTCGGTCGGAATTTAGTGTTCACATAAATCCACGGCCAGGACTGGAACCCGTACGATTTGTTTATTCGGGATCGAATCCACGAAGGGTTGCTGCTTAATCTATATTCATATTTTTGTGGCCCAAACCCTGAGTAATCATTGCTCCAGTCGGATTGCACGGTGCTCGTGCTTCCATTTATGGCCCACTTATTATTTATAAAGTTTCCATTGGCATCCTTTTCAACCAGATAAGGCTCACCTTCAACCTGATTAATAGACTCATAAAAGAAATTCGGGGCAAGCCATGATTTTTTACGAAAATCGTTGTCTGAAAGCTTTTCATACCATTTCCTATCCAATGATCTTCCAACCCGCCAACCGTAGGCCGAAAAGTTCGTTTCGGTTCCAAAGATCATAGCATGAACGAAAGAACCGGTTGAAGAGGCGGTGGTATTACTTTCTGATATTGAAGTAGCCCACATCCATGAGTTTTGCGAATTTCTATTATTAAATCCATTGATCGGATCGGTCCATTGCTCTTCAGTTAAGGGCTCACATCCGGATGTAACGATTGCTTGAACGGCATAATCGGCCGCATTTTCCCAATAAGCCACTTCGTCTTTGTATGTTTCCGAAATAGCCGTACGCGACGCCAAATTAGTATAAGCTTGCGCATACAAACCATATACCACAGCTAAGTTCGGCTGTACAGGATTGGTCGGCTGAAAATCTTTTAGGTAGACTTCGGCTTTTTGCAGATCACTCAGTATTAAATCATACACCTCATCTACTTTTGCACGTGGATTATTCGATGCCTCGATCGAAGTAGTCTTTTCTGTAACGATAGGCACACCCAGATTGGTTAAATCATTCTCGGGCTCCACATAGCTATAACGAGGATCTGTCGGCTTTTTGTACTCCATGATTTGCACTAAATCCATGTAGTATAAGGCCCTGAATGCGTAACAGATTCCGAGGTATTCCTTTTTGGTTTCGTCAAGATCGCCCTCGTCGATTAATCCGATGATATCATTCACCGTTTTGATATAACCATAATAGACGTACGAGGGGTAAATGCCACGATTGGAACCCGCCGCACTTACCGCACCGTTGGTCCAAGCCCCCATAGTGTTGTAGCCATTCGCACCGGTGCAGACCATCTGTTTTTCATTTCCAGAGAAATTTTCGTTGTTTGAGAATAGGATTGTTCCGCTTGTAATTGAAAAGCAAGAACAAACAACAATAAGAGTGTTATTCTCATAGCGATGGGGATTTTTTGGCTGTTTAATATAATATTCATACTTTTACATTGTTATTAAATTCATTTTATGGGTTTAGTAATTATTGTCTGGCGGTGAGGTGAGATTTTCCGCACGGCAATTGTAAATCATGGCGGGGGAGTGTATTTTCATTCTCCCGTTTTCTATTAATTCCGGTATTTATATTCTCATAGGCATTCCTCCTTTTAGGTAATACGAAATATTCTTTATCGAGATCTTATCGTTATTATACGTTGAGAAAAAGTACTATTATCAAGCTGCTCCTGTTTAACAATGGAATAGGTTATCGGTGCCGACCTCCTTAATAGCTCCAAAATATCTTCGAGTGTTTCGTCAGTAAATGTAGCAGTATACTCGTAATCTTTCAATGTATCGCCTTCGAGGCGAATAATTACACCGAACTTACGAGAGAGTTTCTGTGCAATGGTTTCGAGCTTTTCTCTCCGGAACACCATCTTCCCATCTTTCCATGCTGTCTCCACGTACGTATCCGCTTGGACAATATTCATTTCTCCTGTTTGAGGCGTCAAGATAGCTTTCTGACCTGCCAATAGCTCATTCTTCAACGATCGTGCGGTTTCCACTTCAACATTTCCTTGAGCTAGGGTTACCTGATAATCCGGTTCATCACTGTACGCGTTAATATTAAACTCGGTTCCAAAAGCACTCACAACAATATCTCCCGGTATTTTCACATTAAAACTATTGGTAGGATTTGCTTCTACTTTAAAGTATGCTTCACCCGATAATTCGACCGTTCTTTCTTTTCCGGTGAATCTCACGGGATAAATCAACTCACTTTGCGCGTTAATCCACACCTCGCTCCCATCGGGCAAAACAGCCTTGGTAACAATACCAGGGGCAGAAGAGAGTGTGATCATCTCCGCCGGGATTCTCTCCAGCATGGGCTGAACAACAAACTGGTGAAGCAGGAAGAGAGGAAGTAGAATGGCCGCGGCACTCCGTGTGAAATTCCACGCTTTTTCTCGAAAAGTAGCACGTTTGATTCTACGCGACACCTTATTCCACCCGGAAGAGGCATCGACCTCTTTTTGCTTCCGTAAATTATCGGACAAGTTGTAAAGATTTTTTATTTGTTCTACAGCTTGTCGAAATTCAGGAGAAGACAACATCAATGCATCGTATTCACGAGTGATATCATCCGGAAGATTTCCCTTTATATACGCTAAAATATGCGTTTCTTCAATTTTCATTTATCAATAATCAAAACACGATTTGGTAAAGGCTTTTTCACCTCCTTTTACTAACTAGACGTATAAGGATGGAAACACCCTATGTTAAAATAAAATTTTGTTGAGTTTTAATGCCAACTCGACATGAAATAGAGGGATATATCATTCATTCTTAATACAAAAACAGTAATGTCAACGGAAGGTAATCCTTGAGTTCAACCCGCAATACACTCAGCGCTTTACTGATATAAGCTTCTACTGTTTTTGGAGAGACATCCATCTCTTCCGCGATTTTGTTGTAGGTCATATTTTCGAATCGACTCAATTCGAATGCTTTTCGAACATTCGGAGGAAGCCGATCCAGTGCTGTTTTAAGCATTTCTTCCAACTCACTGACGGTATAGATTTCCTCTGGAGTATCTATGATTTCATGGTTGTCCTGCCTTTCTGAATGGATTTGACGCACGGACTGCTTCCTTAAATAATCGACACAGCTGTTTTTCACGCTTGTGATTAATAGGTTACGAAAAGAAGAGGTTACCTCAATTTTTTTTCGATTTTTCCATAAGCTATAAAAGGTCTCTTGCACAATATCCTTACAGGTTTCGGGAGAAGAGATATAACGTCCGGCAAACACACAAAGAGACGGATAAAAGTCGAAAAACAACTCTTTAAAAGCCTCCTGATCGTCATTGAAGGCAATTCTCCTAAACAGGCTATGTAATGATAAGTTCTCTGTCATCAGTAGTAAAATTGCCGGTGTAAATTTATCTCATTTAAACAGTATAATGCAAATTTACTAAAAAAGTCGAGATTATTTTCTTCAGCAGAAAAATAAGCTTCTAGGAATTACCAAAATGGGCTGCAAATCCGTATCGGAAACCTTGATAGACAAAATACTTATTGCAAAAAATACGTCCTCA
>JAAYTC010000166.1 GCA_012518155.1 Bacteroidales bacterium
GACGACACCATGTAAATAAACCCGTTGGTGTACTCATCGATCATCCGCACACGCTCTTCCGACGTTTCGGGGGTGATCAGCATGATCATATGCAGGCCATACTTCTCAGCGATCGATTTATAGGACTCCCTGTACTCCGCGAAGGGAAGATCGGGGATGATCAGCCCGTCGACTCCGCATCGGGCCGCGTTCTCGCAATAACGTTCGAAACCAAACTTCAATATCGGGTTCAGGTACCCCATCAAGACGAGGGGGATCGACACCCGTTCCCGGATTCCTTCCAACTGTTCGAAGAGGAGCTTCACACTCATCCCGTTCTCCAAGGCACGCGTCCCTGATACCTGGATCACCGGGCCGTCGGCCATGGGATCGCTGAACGGCACGCCAATCTCCAGGATATCCACCCCGTGCCTCTCCAACGTTTCGATCACCTCCACGGTATCGTCCCGATTGGGATACCCTGCCGTGAAATAGATGGACAAAATATTCTTTCCCTTTTTCTTAAATAATTGATCTATTCGATTCATATCCTTTTTCAATAAAATAGTGTTCATTCAACCCATTCACTCACCTTAAACCTGCCTTATATTTTTTATAAATTCCTCCAAAAGAGAAACATCCTTGATTGCGGGAGAAGATTCGAAGCGACTATTCAGGTCCACCCCCTTCCATCGGGAATGCGTAAACGCTTTGATCGCCTCCCCGTCCTCGGGCGAGATGCCCCCGCTCAGCAAGAAAGGCGTCTCCCCTTTATAATCTGCAAGTACCTGCCAGTCGAATTTCCTTCCCGACCCCCCGTGCAACACCGTTTGCGTATCGAAAAGAAAATAGTCGCAATATCCCTCGTACCGCTCCACCATCTCTTTAGGAAAAGGCTTACCCGGTTCGATCGAGAACGCCTTGATCACTTCAAGGTTGTTATCGAACAATGCTTGGCAGAGGGAAGGCGATTCGTTGCCGTGCAGCTGTATCATATCAAGTCCGAACTGCCGTGCCCGTTCAAAAATCACGGACGGCTCTTCGTTCACGAACACCCCTACCCGCTTCGCTTTCCTCGGCAGGTACGAGGGAACCTCTTTCACGAAACGAGACGAACCGGGGTAAAAGATAAACCCCATCCAGTCGACCCTTAACTGATCCACCGCGCAGATATTCTCCGCTTCCCTCATCCCGCACACTTTAATGATCATACCCGTTTTATTCAATACGATTACTCTATTTGTCTTAACAAATGCTCGCCTCTAAAGCAATGGCTGGAGTAGCTCCAAAAACATTTTTAACGATTAATCTCTTCAATAAACTCCTTCAACGAAACGCCCGGTTGCCCACTTTTCATGAAATACTCCCCAATGAGAAAGCCCTTGTACCCCGCGTCTCGCAACTCTCGTACGATCTTCGCGTCGGAGATGCCACTCTCGGAGACCAGCACCGCCTCTTTTGGTAGCAAGTCGATCATCCGGAACGACTTCTGCAGGTTGGTCACGAAACTCCCCAGGTTGCGGTTGTTCACCCCGATCAGCGAATGCATCGACGTGATATACTCCACCTCCCGCTCGTCGTGCAACTCCAGCAACACCTCCAACCCCAGCTCGTGCGCCAAGGTGGTAAGCCGGCTACACTCCTCTCGAGTGATGGCCGCCGCGATCAGCAACACCGCGCTCGCTCCCGCCAGCTTCGCTTCAAACAACTGGTAACCGTCCACGATAAACTCCTTCCGCATCACCGGTATCTTCACCGAACCGATCGCCTGTTGCACGTCGCCCATGCCCCCGCCGAAATACTTCCTATCCGTCAACACCGACAACCCGGCCGCCCCGGCCATCTCGTAGGCACGGGTTACTTCTGCCGCGTTGGCCGTTTGATGCAGCCACCCCTTGCTGGGCGACCGTCGTTTGAACTCGGCAATGATGCCGGAAGAAGAACGCTCTAACGCGCTTTTCAATGACCAAAAAGGGATATCCTTCGTATCGGCCAACTCTCTTTCCAACTCCACCAGGGGCAGATGCGTTTTCCGCTCCGCAACCTCTATTTTTTTGTGCGCGATAATCTCGCTTA
>JAAYTC010000167.1 GCA_012518155.1 Bacteroidales bacterium
AAGGAATTAGGAGACGGCGTGTATGCCTTCGTGCCTTACTTGGGATTGAGCCTTACTTACGACCATCGTGCACTTGACGGTGGGGAGGCAACCCGGTTTCTAAAGCAGATTGCAACCGAGATCGAAACACTTGAGATTTAACGGGAAAACTAGCCCGATAAGTTGATCTCCATGGCTCTAAAGTTCCAATGCTTCAACATGCAAAATATCGCTGTAGTAGGTGTATTCATCCTGAAATGATGAGGTGTTGAACATGGATGTCTTGGAATCGAGGAGATAACTATCCCGTGATATACAAATACATATGAACTATTTCGTTACGTAATACTAAGATAAGACTCGTTTTAACTGTGTTGAGCGTAGAAATAGTCTAATTTTAATGAACTAATTTGTAAATAAAAATAAAATGCCCAAAGTACAACCTATAGATCCTTCCAAAGTTAGGGAGCCGGGATTCGTTGAACTTCAACCCATCCCCGTGAACCGGTATCAAAAGAGCGTGAAGGACGAGATTGACAATTTTTCCACCAAGGAATTCAAGGCCATCTACCACGACATGGTGCTTATTCGTGAATTCGAGACGATGTTGAACTTGATAAAGACGAAAGGGGAGTATAACGGTACCCCTTATAACCACCCGGGACCGGCTCACCTTTCCATCGGGCAGGAAGCTGCCGCGGTGGGAATGGCCTGGACGCTGTCTCCCGAGGACTTTATCTTCGGGAACCACCGCTCACACGGGGAAATTTTGGCAAAGGGGATGTCGGCTATCCACAAGCTGGACGATAACGAGCTTCTAGCAATCATGGAGGATTTCTTTGACGGTACTATCCTCGCCATCGTGAAAGAGGGCTTTGATGGGCCGGTGAAAGAGTTAGCCAGGAGGTTCTTGGTATATGGTACGCTCGCGGAGATATTTGCCCGGGAGACAGGTTTCAACAAGGGGTTAGGAGGATCGATGCATGCTTTCTTCACCCCCTTTGGGGTATACCCGAACAACGCGATCGTGGGCGGTTCCGGAGATATCGCCGTTGGGGCGGCTCTTTACAAGAAAGTAAACCGTAAACCGGGACTGGTCGTGGCAAACATCGGGGATGCATCGTTAGCGTGTGGGCCGGTGTGGGAAGGAATTACCTTTTCAGCGATGGATCAGTTCCGTGAACTGTGGGAAGGAGATATGCAGGGAGGGCTTCCCGTGATCTTTAATATCATGAATAACCAATACGGCATGGGAGGACAAACAGCCGGCGAGACCATGGGGTATGGTATTGCTGCCCGCGTGGGCGCGGGAGTGAATGCCGACCAGATGCATGCCGAACGAGTCGATGGTTATAATCCCTTGGCCGTGATCGACGCGTATAAACGCAAGCGAAAGGTAATCGAGGAGAAAAAAGGACCCGTGCTCCTGGACGTACTTACCTATCGCTATAGCGGCCACTCGCCATCTGATGCATCTTCCTACCGTACCAAAGAGGAGGTAGAAGCTTGGGAAGCGCAAGATTGTATACGCACGTTCAAGGAAGAGATGGTGGAAGCGGGTGTGGCAACACTCGATGAGTTGAGTGCCGTTGGAGACGAAGTATCGCGGCTGGTGAACGAGATGTTCCTGAAGGCTATCGACGATACTATCTCACCGAGAATGAAGAACCCGGACGTGATTGGCGACATGATGTTTTCGAACGGTTCAGTCGACAGTTTCTCGGATCAGAAACCGGAGGTACTTATCCCAATGGAACAAAACCCGAGGGTGAAGCGGATTGCCGGGAAAGAGCGATTTGCTTTCGACGAGGAAGGGAAACCCTATAGCAAGATGAAACAATACCAGCTGCGCGATGGTATTTTCGAGGCGATTATCGATCGTTTCTACAAGGATGCATCGTTGATCGCGTACGGCGAGGAGAATCGGGATTGGGGAGGTGCTTTCGCCGTGTACAACGGGCTCACCGAATCGTTGCCGTACCATCGTCTTTTCAATTCGCCCATTTCGGAGGCATCCATCGTGGGTACCGCGATCGGGTACGCGATGTGCGGGGGACGTGTAATTCCCGAGATCATGTATTGCGATTTTATCGGCCGCGCGGGCGATGAGATTTTTAACCAGCTGCCCAAGTGGCAGTCCATGAGTGGCAACGTGCTGAAGATGCCCGTGGTAGTTCGAGTTTCAGTCGGCTCGAAGTATGGCGCGCAACACTCGCAGGATTGGACTTCGCTAGTGGCACATATCCCGGGAATCAAGGTCTGCTTCCCGGTAACCCCTTACGACGCGAAAGGACTGATGAACGCGGCGTTGCAGGGGACCGACCCGGTTCTTTTCTTCGAGAGCCAACGTGCCTACGACGTGGGTGAACAGTTTCACGAGGGGGGGGTGCCCGAGGGATACTACGAAATACCTTTCGGTGAAGCGGATGTCAAGAAAAAGGGGGAAGATATCACCTTCCTGACAATCGGACACACGCTTTACCCCGCGCTAACCGCGGCGAAAGAGCTGGAAGAGAACCACGGTATGAGTGTGGAGGTGATCGACGCCCGCTCGCTGGTGCCGTTCAACTACGAGAAAGTAATCGATTCGGTGAAAAAAACCGGGAAAATCATTGTCTCGGGCGACGCCACAACGCGTGGGTCGTTCCTGAATGACCTGGCTGCTAATATTGGCCAGCTTGCATTCGACTGGCTCGATGCGCCAGTGGCTGTTCTGGGTTCACGAAACTGGATCACGCCGGCTCACGAACTGGAGGAGGCGTTCTTCCCTCAACCAAGCTGGTTCCTCGATATGATTCATGAACGTATACAACCGCTCGAAAACTATATCGCGGGACAAAATTTCACCGATGGCGAATTGATTAAAAGAGCGAAGAAAGGAGTATAGGTTGATGTGATGATTCGATGATTCGATGATTCGATGATTCGATGATTCGATGATTCGGTGATGATTCGATGATTTGATGATTCGGTGATGTGATGATTCGATGATGATTCGATGATGAAATAATAAAACGAATGGATATAAATTCAGGATTATCTGTTAACGCTCACCTTCACACGCCCTACTCGTTTAGCGCGTTTGAGGATATCAATGATGCACTTGACAGGGCGGTGGCTGAAGGTGTCAAGGTGGTGGGAATTAATGATTTTTATACTACAAAGGGGTATAAAGAGTGGTCCGAAGGATGCGAGAAACGAAGCCTATACCCGTTGTTCGGAATTGAATTTATAGCACTTGATCAAGAGGATCAACGGGCAGGATTACGGGTAAACGATCCGGCGAACCCAGGACGTACCTACCTGAGCGGTAAAGGGATGATGTATCCTTTTGCACCGACTGAACCTCATGCATCTCTTCTACAGAAGTTGGTGCAAGAAGCCAATAAGCAAGTCGAGGCGATGTGCCAAAAAATGAACGAGTTACTGGATGAAAAAAACGCGGGTTTCAATCTCGATTTTAAATGGATCTCTAACAAGCTTACCAGAGGGTTAATTCGCGAGAGGCACTTGGCAAAGGCTTTACGATTAAAATTGTTCGATTTCTACCAAGAGGACGACAAAAAAATAGTCTCGGCTGTAGAGCATCTGTTTCACGGGAAAGCATTGAAATCGCCGTTGGATGATGCGGCAGGGATAGAGAATGAAATACGGGCCAACCTTCTAAAGGTGGGTGGACCGGCTTTCGTTCCTGAAGAGCCCGGTGCTTTCCTGCCGGTAGACGCGATCCTGCAAACTATTATTGCTGCAGGTGGGATTCCCACTTATCCATTTTTAGGAGATGACCCCAACGGGAACTATACCGATTTTGAAAGAGATCGCGAACAAGCGGCTCAACGACTCACTGAACGGGGCTTCCATTCCGTGGAGTTTATTACAACGCGCAACGATGTGCGACTTTTAGAAGAGTATGCTTCGTTCCTTCACGAACAAGGATTCGTGGTGACGTTTGGGAGTGAACATAACACTCCGGCAATGGAGCCGATTGAACTATTTGCCCGTGGTAAAACACCACTTACCCCCCGGCTCAAACAAATCAACTGGGAGGGTGCTTGCGTGATTGTCGCCCATCAACATGTTGTTTCACAGGGGTTAGAGGGATATGTGGATAGTAGTGGGGAAGCAGACAGACAGCAGCGTGATGAGTTCGTGAAACTGGGTAGCGAACTGATAAATAACCGGATAAATGAAAATAGAGGATGAATCAAAATAAACGCGACACGCTTGACGAAGATATCCGTTTGCAAGAGCTGGTTCATATATCGCGATTCTATGGGCAGGATAATCGCTACGTGATTGCCGGTGGTGGCAATACTTCTTTCAAAGACGAGGACAAAATATGGGTAAAAGCGAGTGGAGCCGCTTTGGCGACGATCACTCTGGATGGATTTGCTGTCTTGGATCGGGAAAAACTCGACGAAATAGCTGAAAAAGCGTATAGTGATGACTCGGACGAGAGGGAGGAGCAAGTGAAAAATGATTTGGCCGTGGCTACTCTTACAAAAGGAAAGCGCCCATCCGTGGAGACTTCCCTTCACAACGCGATCAAATGGCCTTTCGTGGTGCACCTGCACCCCACGGTGGTGAATGGACTGCTTTGTTCGGTAGACGCGGAAAAAAAGGTGAAAAACCTTTTCGGGGAAAAGTCCCTTTATGTGGAGTATACCGATCCCGGGTATGTTCTCTTTAAAATGGTGAACGACCGGATTGAAGCGTATCGTGCCAAATATCAAGAAGAGCCGAAGGTGATCTGGCTGGAAAATCACGGTATTTTCGTGGGAGCGGAGACGACCGAAGAGATCCGGTTGATCTACGAGGAGATCCTGAAGAAAATTGAAGCGGCAATTACACAACCTCTGCCGCTCGCGGATAGAGAGACGTGCCGTTGCACCGAGGAGATTCTTCCGGCTTTGCGGATGATGCTTTCAAGAGAAGGATTAAGAACGTTGAAAGTACGAAAAAATGAACTGACAAAGTTTTACTACGATAGCCTAGAAAATCAGCAAGATATAGCAAGACCTTTTACGCCCGACGCGATTGTTTACTGCAAATCGAACTATCTCTTCTTGAACGGTGAAACATCCGAAGAGGTTATCGCGGAAGCTGAAAAAGCGATCCCTGCTTTTATAGATCAGTTCGGATACCAGCCAAAAGTACTGTTAATAAAAGGGATCGGGCTGGTGGCCGTGGGCGACCATGCCCCACAATGCGATATAATTCTCGACGTGTTTGAAGACGCGATGAAGGTGGCATATATCTCTCGGTCGTTCGGTGGACCTCACCCCATGACAACGGAACAGGTTGATTTTATCGATAACTGGGAGGTGGAAAACTACCGCCGTAGCGTGGCAGCCGGAATTTCACGGGGACGAGCAGAAAACAAAACCATCGTGATTACCGGGGCTGCACAAGGATTTGGCGAAGGAATAGGACGATGCCTTTTACAGGAGGGAGCCAACATAGTGATCGCTGATCTAAACGAGGAGACGGGCAAGGCTGCTGCTGATAACTTCAATCGCCTAGCAGGAAGTAATCGGGCACTCTTCGTTAAAACAAACGTTGCTGACACTTCTAGCTTGGAGCATCTTATTCATCAAACGATATGTCATTTCGGGGCAATCGATTGCTTTATCAGCAACGCGGGCGTACTTCGTGCGGGGGGACTGGAAGATATGACTGCCGAGAACTTCGATTTTGTAACCAAGATAAATTACAGTGCCTATTTTTACTGTACCAAGGCGGTAAGCAAAATAATGAAATTGCAAACGAAATACGCGGGCGATGATTATTATGCCGATATAATTCAAATCAACTCGAAATCGGGCTTAGAAGGGAGCAAAGCCAATTTTGCTTACGCCGGAGGAAAATTCGGGGGAATCGGGCTTACCCAGTCGTTCGCGCTGGAACTGGCCCCGTTCCGCATCAAGGTCAACGCTGTTTGCCCGGGTAACTTCTACGAAGGGCCTCTCTGGAGCGATCCCGAGAACGGCCTTTTCGTGCAATACTTGAAGGCTGGGAAAGTGCCCGGTGCTCAAACAATAGAAGATGTGAAGGCGTTCTACTTATCGAAGGTGCCTATGCGAAAGGGATGTACTCCCGAAGACGTGACTAAAGGGGTGCTTTACCTGATGGATCAAACGGGTGAAACGGGACAAGCCCTTCCTATTACAGGCGGTCAGGTGATGCTGAGTTAGGTAACTGCGGTATCTATCCCTGCCAACATTGCAGAAGGCTCCGCTAAATCAAGTAATAAGGATTTTGCTCGCTTTCTTGAAATATCTCTTGGATCGATCTACGAATTAGAAACAGAGTTATTAGTGTCTTATAAATTATCATATCTTGAACCTGAGATATACGATCAATTACAAAAAAAAATATCAGAATTGCAACGTATGATAAACGGCTTCAAGGGAACGTTAATAATATAAATCTGCCATGCAACCTTCCTAAATCTTGGCTTTATGTCTTGGTTCTTGGCTCTTGGTTCTTGGCTCTAAAACAAAAATATGAAAACGAGAGCAGTAAGATTATATGGTAAGAAAGATCTTCGATTGGAGGAGTTTGATTTGCCCCCTATTAAAGAGGATGAAATATTAGCCAAGGTGGTGACCGATTCGCTATGTATGTCTTCGTACAAGGCGTCGTCGCAAGGAACAGACCATAAGCGAATACCGGATGATGTGGCAGAGAATCCCATTATCATTGGCCACGAATTTGCCGGTGAACTGCTGGAAGTAGGTGCTAAATGGGCCGACAAGTTTAAACCGGGAGATAAATTCTCCATCCAACCCGCGATCTACTACGAAGGTGGGCCGGTGGGTATCCTAAGTGCTCCTGGATACAGCTATCGGTATATCGGTGGGGATGCCACCTACGTGGTTATTCCTAACGAGGTGATGGAACAAGATTGCCTCCTCCCGTATCATGGGGAGGGGTATTATCCCGCGTCACTCGCGGAGCCATTATCTTGCGTCATTGGGGCTATGCATGCCAATTATCATACCACCCCGGGAAGCTACACGCACAAGATGGAGATCGTGGATGGGGGTAAAATGGCAATTCTAGCCGGTGTGGGGCCCATGGGCCTGGCGGCGATTAACTACGCCCTTCATAGAGAAGATCGAAAACCGTCGCTCCTGGTAGTCACGGATGTTGATCAAGCAAGGCTTGATAGGGCGGCATCAATTTACACGGTCGATTTCGCGGCATCAAGAGGAATAAAACTGCATTATCTTAACACGGGAAAAATGGATAATCCGGTAAAAGAACTGAGAGCTATCAGTGGTGATACCGGCTACGACGATGTGTTTGTATTTGCCCCGGTGCGTGCGGTAGTTGAACAAGGCGATGCCATACTTGGGTTTGACGGCTGCCTCAATTTTTTTGCCGGACCGGATGATCCTAACTTCAGCGCGACATTCAATTTTTATAACGTGCACTACGCGTACACGCATATTGTTGGTACCAGCGGTGGAACAGGCGAAGATATGGTAGAAGCACTCGACATCATGAGCAAAGGGTTGGACCCGGCCGGCTTAATAACGCATATCGGGGGACTGAACGCGGTAGCCGATGCTACCAATAACCTACCCAATATTCCTGGTGGTAAAAAGTTGATCTACACGCATATCGACTTGCCACTTACTCCGATAACTGATTTTGGAAAGCTGGGTGAAACCAACCCGTTCTTCAAGGAGCTCGCGGCAATTTGCGATCGGCATAAAGGGCTATGGAGCGTGGAGGCCGAAAGCTTTCTGCTATCAAATGTCGATAAATTGGCAGAGTGATATTCCGAGGTTCAATCTGTTATGTCGGGCTATTTATCTATTTTTGTCGTGAATATTTATAGTTACAAATGAAACAGCTGGATATTAATTTAATGCACCCGGTGGAACAAATTAACGTGATCATCGGGAGGATCTATAAAAGTGGAATGACCACCACCTCAGGAGGCAATGTATCCATCCGTGATAAAAACGGGGATATATGGATCACCCCGTCTGGAGTGGATAAAGGGTCGCTCACCGCGAAAGATATTATGCAGGTGAAGAAGGATGGAACCATCATTGGCCTGCATAAACCCTCTTCGGAACTACCGTTTCACAAGGCAATCTACGAAACGAGGCCGGAACTTACCGCGATCATTCATGCCCATCCGCCGGCACTGGTCGCCTTTAGCATTGCCGGGATCGTGCCGGACACCAAAATTGTTCCACAAGCACACAATATTTGTGGAGATATCGGTTTCGCGCCTTATGGAACGCCAGGAAGTGACGACCTCGGACAGAAAATCGCTTACGAGTTTCAAGATACCCGTTACAAGGCCGTGATCATGGAAAATCATGGGGTAGTGCTGGGGGGATCGGATATGATGGACGCGTACCAGCGATTCGAAACATTGGAGTTTTGCTGCCGCACCATAATAAATGCCAAAAGGTTGGGAGGCGTCAATTACCTGTCCGACGAGCAAGTGGCGCAGTACGTGAACCACCTCCCGTCTAATATATCTCATTTCATGGATATCGATCACCCTTCCGAGGAGCGTGCCATCCGCACGGAAATGGTAAATATTATTCGGAGAGCTTGTAATCAGGGATTGATGATATCCACCTATGGAACCGTATCGGCTCGCTGGAAAGGCGATGATTTCCTGATCACGCCCAGCAACGTGGCACGATGGGATATCGTACCCGGGGATATCGTGCAAATCAAGAACGGAATGGCAGAGGCAGGGAAAGTCCCGAGTCGTTCCGTGGCACTGCACCAACGAATCTATCAGCTTAACCCGCGTATCAACTCCATTATCTGTACACAGCCGATTAACCTGATGGCACATGCCGTGAGCGGATCAAAATTCGACGTGCGGACTATTCCAGAAAGCTGGATTTTCCTGCAGGATGTGCCTTCAATCCCCTTCGGGCTGATCTATAACGATATCGACAGCGTGGCCAAAATGTTCAACGATAATCGAGTGATATTGGTCGAGAACGATAGCGTGTTTGTAACCGGTGATAAATTGTTAAACACCTTTGATTATCTCGAAGTGGCTGAATTCTCGGCAAACTCGCTGGTAATGGCCGCGTCCATCGGGTCGCTTCAACCCATCGGCGATAAGGAAATAGAAGAGCTGAAAATCGCGTTTAACGTGTAGGGAAGTTGTAGTTTTCGGCAAACATAGTAACTTCGCGGAGAGCGTTTCAGAATTTTTAATTTATACAGACCGAATATATGATAGACTTACTTATAATTGGGGGCGGCCCGGCAGGATACGTGGCAGCGGAGAGAGCAGGGAGCGCGGGACTCAGCGTGATCCTGTTTGAAAAGAAAGCAATGGGAGGTGTTTGCCTTAACGAGGGGTGTATCCCCACGAAAACTTTGCTTTACAGTGCCAAAACCTATGAAAATGCCTTGCAAGGGGATAAATACGGCGTCTTGGGGGACAACATCCGGTTCGATTACGGGAAAATGATGTCGCGCAAGAAAAAAGTAGTAAGAAAGTTGGTACTGGGAGTCGAGAGCAAGATGAAATCGAACAAAGTAATCGTGGTGAATGGAGAAGCTGTAATCCAAGGACGCTCGTCGGAAGGGATCGAAATTATTTGTAACGACGAGAAGTACATTGGTAAAAACTTGCTTATCTGCACCGGTTCCGAATCTGCCACTCCTCCCATACCCGGTTTGAAAGAGGCGGGAGATGTCGTGGTCACCAATCGTGAGATATTGGAGATGAACGAGCGGCCCGAGTCGCTGGTGGTGATTGGGGGTGGAGTAATCGGCATGGAGTTCGCGAGTTTTTATAACAGCTTGGGGACCCAGGTAACCGTGATAGAGATGCTTCCCGAGATATTGGGCGGAATGGACTTGGAGATATCCGCCGGCCTGCGGGGGGTGTATGCCAAAAAAGGAATCACCTTCCACCTGAATTCAAAAGTGGTGCAAGTTGAGGGTAATAAGGTACGTTTCGAAAATAACGGGGAGACCCTCGAAGCGGTGGGCGATAAAATCCTGTTAAGCGTTGGGCGAAGTCCTAACACGGCAGGCATCGGCTTGGAGAACTTGGGCGTGGAACTGTTTCGAGGCGGGATTAAGGTGGACGAGAAAATGAGGACAAATGTGCCGGGTGTTTTTGCCGCGGGCGATGTCACGGGATTCTCACTACTGGCTCATACGGCAAGTCGCGAAGGTGAGGTGGTGGTCAATAACCTCACGGGGCGGAACGATATCATGCGGTACAATGCCATACCTTCGGTGATTTATACCAATCCGGAGGCAGCCGGGGTAGGGGAGACCGAGGAGTCGGCCAAGGCGAAAAATATCGCGTACAAAGTAGCTAAACTCCCCATGGCCTATTCCGGCCGCTTTGTTGCCGAAAACGAGGGAGGAACCGGCTTATGTAAAGTAATACTCGGCGAAAAGCACGAGGAGGTGATCGGGGTACATATGTTGGGTAATCCCTCTAGCGAGATTATCTACGGTGCTTGTATCGCTATCGAACAAGAGATGACACTGAAAGAGATGCAAGAGGTAGTATTCCCGCACCCAACCGTAAGTGAAATTATAAAAGAGGTGGTCTTCTCGATATAAATAACAGGTACCCTTCGAATGAACATCGTTGTATCGCGCTCTAATACCCCGGCTTTTAACCTGGCGGCAGAGGAGTATCTTTTCTCAAGAAAAGAGGAGGATTTTTTGTTTTTGTATCGGAATGAACCGAGTGTGATCATCGGATCGAACCAAGCTGTGCTGAACGAGGTGGATCCCGACTTTTGTATCGAAAATGATATTCGGATTATACGGAGGCTTTCGGGAGGAGGTGCTGTGTATCATGACTTGGGCAATTTTAACTATAGCTTCATTCATGGGAAAACAGACCAACCACTCAGTGCCCGTTTCTTGGATCCGATCGTAAGTGCTTTGCACGCGATGGGAATACCGGTGGAAATTCGAAAACGAAAAGATTTATGGCTGGGAGAGTATAAGGTGTCCGGTACTGCCTCGCATTTGTCAGGTGGTAGAGAATTGCATCACGGTACGCTGCTTTACGATTCCGATTTAAAAATGCTAAAACATTCGTTGCGAGCCGAGAATAGGAATCTAATCAAAAAAGCAACCGCGTCTGTTGTAAGTCCTGTTTGTAACATAAAGGAATACTTGAAAGAAAATAGAGGAGCTGCTCCCGATGTGGGGGACTTTTTTAAACAGTGGTCCGGCCAATTGGCAATTTTGCTGAATGCACCCGACATTTTGATGTTGGAGAAAGAGCAAGTGACAGCCATCGAGGTACTGCAGCAAGAAAAATACAATCGTAGGGAATGGAATTACCGGAAATAAAACGACCACCCCTGTCCCAAAGGGTGCTACCCATCCATTGAATAGCCTCTAATGAGGTGATTATATGTCTGCTATCATTATGCCCTCTTAGGGGATGGGACTCATAACAGCGGGTGAATTTGCTTGACAATCATGCAACCGCCCTTGCCAACTTTCGCGCTCCCTGAAACGCTTTGCGATCATTTCCGTTACCACGTGATTTTTCTGACCCCAGTCGGGAGCGATCAGTAATTTTTTTGGAGACTGTGAGGTAAACCGTTCAATGTAGATGGAGGGGTGTAAACGCTCCGCGAAATCCACGCAGAGATCAATATACTCGTCCAACTCAAAAAGATGGAACGATTCGGGGAGTAAACGGTGCTCCTTTGCCATGGCCGTTCCTCGAATAATTTGCAATTGATGTAATTTCAGCGTCGTCAAAGGGAGTCCGGAGAGTACATCGGCATGATGCAACAACTCCTCACGAGTTTCGCCCGGAAGTCCCAGTATCATGTGCGCGCCCACGATAATGCCCCGTTCAGCTGTCTTCCTAATCATCTGGTCCGATTCTTCGTAGGTGTGCTGTCGGTTGATCCTTTCAAGGGTTCTATTTAGGGTCGACTCTACGCCGTACTCTATCATCACGAATGTTTTTTTACTCAATTTCTCGAAATAATCCAGTAGATCAGGAGGCATACAATCGGGACGGGTTCCCACGATCAAGCCCACCACCCCGGGATAGGATAGTGCTTCCTCGTACTTGTCGGTGAGCACTTCCAAACTGTCGTAGGTATTGGTATACGATTGGAAATAGGCCAGGTATTTCATCTCTGGGTACTTGCGAGAAAAAAAATCGATCCCGTCGGCCATCTGTTCCGTTATCGTTTTGGTCGGCTTGCCATACCCCGGGCTAAAGCTCTGGTTGTTGCAATAGGTACATCCGCCCCTTCCTTTACTGCCATCTCTATTGGGACAAGTAAAACCAGCATTGAGGGATATCTTCTGCACCTTAAATGGGAATCGTGCAGCGAGGAATTCAGAAAAATCTCTATAGGGTTTATTTGTTGAAAACACGGTGGTCTGTTTTTTTTATTGGTTGCCATTTTAAGTACGTGCCCGAACGCCATAACCATTCTAGGGGCCCGTAGATAAAATGTTTTAGCCATATTTTGCTAATGATAATCTGCAACGCGTAAATTAGCAATCCAATGGCAAAGAGTGTTGTAATACTTAACCCTCCAAATATAGTGCCAAATCCCCATCCGGAAAAAAGTATGGCTCCAACTACACCTTGGGCTTCGTAGTTTGTTAGCCCCATCCGTCCATACGGGGTGAGCACATCTAGGTACTTTCCAATACCTTTCAGCTGGTATAGAACGATAAATCCAAGGGCTAATATGCTGGATTGAACCAAGATGGCTATATCGTTCAACGAGGAGTTGATGAGCGCGATAAGTGGTACATCAACGTTGTTCGCTATATGTTCCATCAAGTTGATGGGTTCTTGCGGCGAAATGAGACGATTTACCAGCCCAATGGCGATGCCTATAGCGAAAAAAAGAGCGAGGAGGAGTAGGTTTCTTTTTCGTTTTATATGTACCTCTTCAAAAAATCGGACACGCCCTACCAAGAATCCCAAGATAAACAAGGCTAGCGTAACATACCCCCTCGAGCTCAATACAAACTGATGCCGTAATTTCCCCTTCATATTTGTAGTGAGGTTCTCTTTCGCCGACGCGATAAAGGTACTCTTGTTGAGGGTACTATTTATGTCGTCCGGTTGGGTAGTTCCGTTTTCATCCGCGGACGGTACCGGAGGTGAAGATGGGGTTATCGTTGTTGTTTGTGTAACTTTAACATGGTCGAACCCGATGATTGATAGTAGGGGGATACCTGACAACAATAGGCAGCTAATTAGAATTAACACCCAATTCCTTAAGGGGAAAAGCAAAACCAGAATAACTCCAAAAACCGCGTACAAAGTAAGGATATCAACAAACGAGAAACAGATTCCAATCAAACCAATCACGAAGAGCAGAACCATTCTCCATAAAAACCGACCCCGAAAATCAACACCTTTTTTGGAAGCCCTATCCATCTGGATGAAAAAACTTAATCCAAACAGGAAAGAAAAAATGTTTATAAACCTACCCGCGATAAAGCGGCTTGAGAACCATAGAATGATGGAATCAGATTTCGAAAAATCACTGCTTGCTTGTATTGAATCACTGGAATAGCCAAAGTGTTGCAACATGTGTATCAAGATTACTCCCAATAGGGCAAATCCTCTCAACGCGTCGATAACCGTTATTCGTTGCCCGAGGACTTTTAATGAGCTGTTTCCCATTCTGTTTAAAAATGATGCCGTGATGATGTTTATGAATACTATCAGCACATTAAACACCTGTAATAATAGAATGTTTTCGTGAAATAGCTTAATGGGTATAAAAAAACTGCCCGGATTCGATCACGGGCAGTTTTTACTATGTGTAGATGGAGGGATTATGCCTCTTTTTCTTCCTCGGGAGCTTCTTCTACCTTGGTTTCGGCTTTCGCTTCTTCCTCGGGAGCTTCTTCTACCTTGGTTTCTGCTTTCGCTTCTACCTCGGGAGTTTCTTCCTCCTTTGCTGTTTTTTCGGGCGTTACCTCCTCGGTAGCTTCGGCTTTCACTTCTTCTGCTTTTGCATCGGCCTTTGCTTCAGGCGTTGCCTCGGTTTCCTTTACCTCTGCTTCTTTGGCTTCGGCCTTTGCTTCGGCAGTTTTAGCGTCTTTCGCTGCTTTTTTCTTCAGCGCTTCAACTTTCTGGTTATCCAGTTTCTCTTTCAGAGCCGCCAATTCTTCGATGTCGCCTAACGTGGTACGTTCCACCGCGGTTGCTGCAGCGGTTACTTCTACACCGCTTTCTTTTCTGCCTCCGCGTCGTCCTCCTCTTCTGCGGGAATCGTCGCCGGAAATATCTTCATGAATACGGCTGTGCGAAACGATGATTCGTTTGGCGTCTTTATTGAATTCAATAACTTTGAAATCCAGTTTTTCGTCCACCTGCGCTTGTGAATTATCTTCTTTCACCAGATGTTTAGGAGTGGCAAACCCCTCAACACCGTACGGAAGTGATACCACGGCTCCTTTGTCGAGCAGTTCCACAATCGTACCTTCATGGATAGAACCAACCGTGAAGATAGTCTCGAATACATCCCATGGATTCTCTTCCAGTTGTTTGTGTCCTAAGCTCAGTCGACGATTTTCCTTGTCGATATCGAGCACTTGAACATCGATAGGCGCGGCGATCTCGGTCACCTCACTCGGGTGCTTAATCTTCTTGGTCCACGAGAGGTCGGAGATATGAATCAATCCTTCCACGCCCTCCTCGATTTCCACGAAGGCTCCAAAATTAGTGAAGTTACGTACGGTAGCCGTGTGAGTGCTTCCCACCGGGTACTTAATCTCGATGCTTTCCCATGGATCGGGCTTCAGTTGTTTCACCCCGAGTGACATCTTGCGGTCTTCGCGGTCGAGCGTGAGAATCATTGCTTCTACCTCTTCACCCACGGTCATAAAGTCTTGCGCGCTGTGTAAGTGTTGAGTCCAGCTCATCTCGGACACGTGGATCAATCCTTCAACGCCGGGAGCAATCTCCACGAATGCCCCGTAGTCGGCAATAACCACCACTTTCCCTTTCACGATGTCGCCAACCTTCATCTCCTCGCTCAGTGCATCCCACGGGTGAGGAGTAAGTTGCTTCAGGCCGAGTGCAATCCGTTTCTTCTCGTTGTCGAAGTCAAGGATCACCACGTTAATTTTATCGTCCAGTTGCACCACTTCTTCCGGATGCTGTACGCGTCCCCACGAAAGATCGGTAATATGAACCAGTCCGTCAACTCCGCCAAGGTCTACAAATACCCCGTAAGAAGTAATATTTTTGACCACTCCTTCTAATACTTGTCCCTTTTCGAGTTTCGAGATGATTTCTTTCTTTTGTTGCTCCAGCTCTTCTTCAATAAGTGCTTTATGTGAGACTACCACGTTTTTATATTCAGGGTTGATTTTTACCACCTTGAATTCCATGGTTTTGTCCACGAATATATCGTAGTCGCGGATCGGCTTCACATCAATCTGCGAACCGGGGAGGAACGCTTCGATACCAAACACGTCCACGATCATGCCACCTTTGGTGCGACATTTGATGTATCCCTTGATGATCTCGTTGTTTTCAAGCGCGGCATTCACGCGATCCCACGAACGAGATGCGCGGGCTTTCTTGTGCGAAAGGACCAACTGTCCTTTTTTATCTTCTTGGCTTTCGATGTACACTTCTACCTCGTCGCCAACCTTCAAGTCGGGGTTGTAGCGGAATTCGTTCATCGATACCACTCCATCGGATTTATAACCGATGTTTACAACCACTTCGCGTTTGTTCATGGAGGTAACGATACCGTTCACCACTTCCTTGTCGCTGATTTTGCTCAGCGTACTGTCGTAGCTCTCGGCAAGTTTTTCTCTGCTTTCTTTGCTATAGGGGTCTCCCTCAGCATAGGCATCCCAATCGAAATCTTCAATGGAAGCTGCATGTGTTAGGTTGTCAGTCATTTGTTGTTTAAATAAATTGATCTTAAATAGTGAGACATTATATTACTTGAAAAAACGGTGCAAAGGTAATCGGTTTTTTGCTAATAACCAACTTGTTTCCCGATTTTTATAGGAGCAGTCCGTTTTGCACCTCTTGTCGAGTGGCGAGTCCGGCAATCTGTTCTACCAGCCTGAGGGCAAAGTCAAATACCAAACCCGGTCCTCTTCCTGTAGTGACGTTTCCGTCTACCACCACACTTTCGCCGGTGGTTTGAGCACCCTTGAGTTCAGGTTCAAATCCGGGGTAGCAAGTTGCGCGCTTCCCATCGAGCAATCCAAGCCCACCAAGTACCATCGGGGCAGCGCATATGGCCGCGAGGGGCTTCCCTTTTTCGTTAAACTCCAGGATCAATTTTTTTAACCCTTCATGTTCGTTGAGGTGTTTCGCTCCCGGCATACCGCCCGGCAGAACCAGAAACTCAACATCCGAGAAATCGGCCTTGTCGAAGGTAGTATCCGCGGTGACGGGGATATCGTGTGCCCCGGTCACTACTCGTTCGTTTGTAATGGAGACAGTCTGTACGGGTATTTGAGCTCTCCGCAGCACGTCTACCGTGGCGAGGGCTTCAATTTCTTCAAATCCGTTTGCTAAAAATAGAGCTACTTTTTTCATT